>CAYUVM010000344.1:0-5443 GCA_964447935.1 uncultured Cytophagia bacterium
ATACAAACCCGGACATTTCTTGACGATTGCGCCGCAACAATTTTCGGCGTTGGAGCGCTGGACGTCTTATCTGGAACATTTAAAAGGCCGGAAAGAGCCGCCGCGCGCGTATTCGATGTCGAGTTGCCCGCAAGAAAAATATTTGGCCATCACTGTCAAAGAAGAGCGCTACATTCCCGGCGTTACGCCATTTCCACCCTTGCTTTCGCCAATTCTCGCACTGCGGACCACGCCGGGAACGCGCATGGTTATTACTGGTTTCACCGGCCCGTACACGATGCCGGATGACATGGAGTCAAAAACCGACCATGTGTTGCACGTTTGTGCCGGCAGCGGGGTGGTGCCGAGTTATAGTATTATCAAAGATAGCCTGATGAGTGGCCGGAAACTGCGGCATACCCTCGTTTACAGCAACAAGAGCTGGGAAGATACGATTTTTGCAAAGCAGTTGCTCGTCTTGCAAAAACAGTATGCCGCGCAATTTCGCGTGGTGTTCTGCTTAACGCGCGAAACGAGTTCCGCGGTATTCAGCGAAAATATTCTCAACGGCCGGGTGTCGAAAGAAATTCTGGCAAAATACGTGGAAGATGCTTCACAGCAATATGTTTTCGCCTGCGGCCCGAGCATCTCGATTTTCGACAAGAAAGCCGCCAAGGAGAAAGGCATCGAACCGCCGCCGCGCTTTCTTGAATCCGTGTTGCAGTCTTTGACAGAATTAGGTTTCTCGCCGGATCGCATTAAACGCGAAAGTTATGGATGAACCACTAAAGATACACCAGCCGGGTTGACGTAAATTGATGAATTGACCGATCACAGCAGCGCGGTGAATAAGATTTTTTTGTGTGGTCGGTCAATTTCCCGCTCCAGATTCTTGCCGAACCGCTTGATTTGCTTCCAATCTTTGTTCACCCGAAAATCGCCCGCTTCAAAAAATTTACTTGACAAAGTTATTTTAAATTCGTAAAATTCGAAAAATTCAGTTTTTTCGAATTTTACCATACAGCCGATTAGGCGATTGGCTGCCTCCCTCAGGAAGCGCGGTTTCACCGTTTTCCCCGGAATGTCTTTCCTTTCAACAGGCGGATGATGAAAAATTTAACCCGGCGGTTTTGTACTTGGGCGCTGCTTGTCCTCACGGCCAGCAATTTGGGAGCACAAATGGCATCTCGTCATGGAAAAATAAAAGCCAATGGCGTCGAGCTTTATTATGAGCAGGCAGGGCAAGGCCCGCATTTAGTGCTCATCGAAGGCCTCGGCGTTGCCACCTGGATTTGGGAAAAGCAAGTGCCGGCGTTTTCCCCACATTTCACCACGCTGATTTACGACAATCGCGGCGCGGGAAAATCTGAAAAGCCCGCCGGGCCTTATTCGATCAGCATGATGGCAGATGATCTGGCGGCTTTGCTGGATTCACTTCACATCGCACGTGCCCATGTGTTGGGAATCTCCATGGGGGGTTTCATTGCGCAGGATTTCGCTTTGCGTTATCCGCAAAAAGTGAATCGAGTCATTTTGGCCGCAACCAGTGCTGGAGGACCGGATCATGTGCCGATGGCGCCGGAGGTGCTGGCACAGATGTTTGCGAATCAAGGCGAACTACGCGAGCTGACCCGCCGCAAGCTGGCGCTGGCTTATTCGGATTCGTTTATGCAAAAGAGCGGTGAGATCGAGCATTTCATCGATCTGCGCTTGGCGGATCCGCAACCGCCGCCTGCTTACATGGCGCAAGCCATGGCTGGCGCGGCGTTTAATCTCTCCGCTCAGGTACAACAACTGCAGGCCCCCTGCCTGATTTTAGCGGCCAGTGGCGACCGACTCGTCCCAGTCGCCAATGCGCATAATCTGCATAAAAAGATTTCCAACAGTACTCTAAAAATTTATCCCGGCTTCGGCCACCAATTTTTTATTGAGAACGCCGATGCGTTTAATCGTGACGTGATTAATTTCCTCAAAATCAAAAAGTGAAGTCAGACTTGGGCGATAAACGTTTCTCAATTTTAAAAACTAGCGCGCTCAAGTCTGGCTGCGCTCGAAAACGAAGAGGCCACGAATGAATGAAACGCGCCATGCGCTGATTGAAGATTTCGGCAACGGCTACGTCAAGTTCGGCCATAGTGAGCTGATGGGACGCGTCGTTGGCTTGCTGTTATGTTCCGACGAACCGATGACTGCTGACGAAATGTCCGAGCGTCTGCAAACAAGTAAAAGCCCGGTCAACCAGATCGCCCGGCGTTTGGAAGAGTTGGCGCTAATCCGCCGGGTCTGGGTGAAAGGCGATCGTAAGCATTATTATCAAATTGCCGACGATGTTTTTTTGCAAGCCGGCAGCAATTTGTCACGTTTGTTTGAAGAAAATTTGCGCATCGCCGAGAAACATTTGCGCGACTTTTTAAAAAAGTATGTCGCCGCCAACAAAGAAGAGAAAATCAAGTTGCGGCCGTTTTGCGAACGACTCATTGTCATGCGCGAATTTCATTTGCGCGAAATCGAATCGTATCGGCGTTTCATCGAAGAATGGAAGAATGCAAAAAGAGGGTTGCCCAAAGTTGAAGACTATCTCAAGAAAATTGAAAAGTTTTGATGAAGCCCCGAATTAATTGCAAGATTTTAAAAAAGAAATCGGAATAGGTTTTTATTTTTTAAAGGCAAGGGAAGGGAAAGAATTATGCGGCTTAAAAATAAAGTTGCGGTGATCACTGGCGCGGCCAACGGCTTAGGGCGCGAGACGGCTTTGACTTTTGCGCGCGAAGGCGCCAAAACTGTCGTGGCAGACATCAATGAAACCGCTGGAGAAAAAGTTGTTGCTGAAATTACCCGGCAAGGCGGCGTGGCCAGCTTCACGACAGTAAATGTTGCTAACGCGGAGAGCGTTAATCAAATGGTGCAACATGCGCTTACGCAATATGGGCGTCTTGACATTCTCATCAACAACGCCGGTATTTTATCCGACGCCCGGTTGGTGAAAATGGAGCTTGAGCAATGGCAGCGCGTGATTGACGTTAATCTGAAAGGCGTTTTTCTTTGCGGCCAGGCGGCGGCAAAAGCTATGGAAACGCAAGGCAGCGGCGTGATTTTGAATGCTGCGTCAGTGGTTGGATTGTATGGAAATTTCGGCCAGTCGAATTACGTCGCCACCAAGGCTGGTGTTATTGGCATGACCAAAACCTGGGCACGCGAGTTGGGCCGCAAAGGCATTCGCGTCAACGCCGTGGCACCGGGCTTTATCGAAACCGAAATGATTAAAACCATTCCGGAAAAAGTGGTGGCGATGATTAAAGAAAAAACGCCGCTGGCACGAATGGGCACGCCACAGGATATTGCGAATGCCTATCTTTTTCTCGCGTCCGATGAGGCCGGCTTTATTACCGGCACCGTGCTCTCAGTCGATGGTGGCATCGTGACATGAAGAGCGGCATGAATAACCTGATTGTTGTCGGCGAGGTGCGTTTGCATGTCGAGCGTCATGGCCATGGCGCGCCCTTGCTGATGATTCCTGGTCTCGGCGCCGGCAACTGGCTGTGGGCCAAAAACCTGCATCAGCTCGCAAAATTTTTCACGTTGATTTTGCCGGAGCTGCGCGGCAGCGGGCGTTCGGACAAACCGGATCAGCTCTACAAAATCGAAATGTTCGCGACGGATTTGAAACTGGTGTTGGAACAATTGGAATTGCCGCAGGTGCATGTGTTGGGTGCGTCGCTCGGTGGATTTGTCGCGCAATATTTTGCCGCCGCCTGGCCCGAGCGCGTCAATAAGTTGATTTTGGTGAGCACGTCGCTGGGCGGGCAATGCCAAATCGGACCGGAAGGCGATATTCTCAGCCGCATCATCCGGCCGCGCGGTAAAACCAGTCGGGAACGTTTGGAAGAAGCGTATGCACTCAACTTCAGCGCGGATTTTCGCGAGCGGCATCCGGAAGAGTTGGAACGTATCACCGAATGGCGCACGCAATATCCGCAACCGGAACACATTTATTATCGCCAATTGTTGGCTGGCAATGCGTATGACGGCGCTGAACGCGCTGCAAAAATTTTGGCGCCGACTTTAATTTGCGCCGGCAAAGACGACCCCCTGGTGCCGGTGCAAAACGCCGATGCGTTGCAGAAAAAAATTCCCGCCGCCAAGCTGACGCTCTTTGAAGGTAAGCATCTTTTCTTTTTTGAACAAAGCCGGAAATTCAATCAAACCGTGGTCGAATTTTTGAGTGGAGCAGAAGCGAGGGTTGCGCACAACTCTTAAGGCCATCTATGTACATCGGTGACTATCTTGCGCGGCGTTGTGTTTACACGCCGGAAAAAATCGCTCTCATCGACGTGACCACGGCGCCAGTGCAATGTTTCAATTACCACGAATTGAATGAGCGGGCCAACCAACTCGCGTATGTTTTGCGGGCACGTGGCCTCGGCAAAGGTGACCGCGTTGCGATGATGGCACATGATGGCGTGCATTTCTACGAAATGTTTTTTGCTTGCGGCAAACTTGGCGCGATCTTCGTGCCGCTGAATTGGCGCTTGCATAGCCGCGAGATCGAACAGCAGTTACGCCACACCTCGCCGCATTTGTTGATTTACAGCTTAGAGGAACCGATGCAAACCGTGATGACGCATTTGCAGACGTGCGCGGACTTGCCACCGCTTTTGCCGCTGGCGCATCCGCAGGCATTGGATTTGGCGAAACTCCGATCTGCCGCGCCACTCACCGCGGTCACGTGTGAAACGGTGCGGGAATCTGACACCGCCTGTTTGCTCTTCACCGGCGGAACCACTGGCAAGCCCAAAGCGGCGCAAATGAGCCATGGCCAAATCGTGTGGAACATGTTCAACTCCATGCTCGCCGAGGTTTTGGGCACAGACACATTCCTGAATATTTTTCCGCTGTTTCATGCCGGCGGTTTGTTTGCGTTTTCGTTGCCGATTCTGCTGCAAGGTGGAACCGTCGTGCAGACGAAAAAATTCGATCCAGCGCAAGTTTTGGAGGTGATTGAAACCGAGCAGGTCACTATTTTCGGCGGCGTACCGACGGTTTTTCAAATGTTGACGAACGCACCGAATTGGGAAGCAGCCGATTTGCGCTCGTTGCGTTATTGCATGAGCGGCGGTGCGCCGATGCCAGTACCGCTCATCCAGCGTTTTCGAGAAGAAAAAGGCGTGGTGTTTCGTCAAGGGTTCGGCATGACGGAATTTGGCCCCGGGGTTTTTTCGTTAGCGAGTGCCGACACCGAGCGCAAAGCCGGCTCGATTGGCAAGCCGAATTTTTTCGTGGACGCACGCGTGGTGGATCCCGCCACCAATCAACCACTGCCGCCGCAAGCCATTGGCGAGTTGGTGTTGCGCGGCCCTGCGGCCACCACAGGCTATTTTGGCGATCCGGAAGCGACGCGGGCAGCCTTTGATGCGGAAAACTATTTGCACACCGGCGATCTGGCGTATGTTGACGAAGAAGGTTA
>CAYUVM010000345.1:0-5441 GCA_964447935.1 uncultured Cytophagia bacterium
GACGAGTCGGCGTATCGCTCGCTCACCAAATCCTGGTTCGAGCACTCGCCGCTCTTTCGCATGTTGACGGAATTGGCGCATCGCGGCAACACCATCATTCTGACTTCGGATCACGGCAGCATTCGCGGCCAGCGCGGCGCCAAAGTTATCGGCGACCGCGAAACCTCGACCAATCTGCGTTACAAATACGGCCGCAGCTTGAAGGTCGACGCCAAGCATGCAATTATCGTCAAAGAGCCGAAAGAATATCGTTTGCCCTCAGCCGGCGTCAACACCAATTTTCTGTTTGCCAAAGAAGATTATTATTTCGTTTATCCGACGAACTATCATTATTACTTGAATCACTATCGCGACAGCCTGCAGCACGGCGGCGTTTCGCTGGAAGAAATCATTTTGCCGGTGGTGCGGTTGGAGCCGAGGTGAGGTAGTCGCTGGTCGTTGCGCCTTCAGGCGCTTAATCTTAACTAAAATGTTGCATTTTATCATTCACAACATTTACCTATTCCCAGCATTTAATGCCTGCAGGCATCACTACGAACATGGTCTCTTCTGACGCGCTGAAACAAGTTCTTGCCGGCCAAGCTGTCGCAAATTTTCTCTCGCATTCTGTCGAGGCCACGCATCAATTCGCGGCGCAACTCGCGGCGCATTTGCAACCCGGCGAGGTCATGGCTTTGTTCGGCGATCTCGGCAGTGGTAAAACGACGTTCACGCAAGGTTTTGGCAAAGCTTGCGGGGTGTCGGCGCCGATTACCAGCCCGACGTTTACGATCATGCACATTTATCACGGCCGGGAGTGGCCGATTTATCATTTCGATTTTTACCGTTTGCAATCGGTCGCCGAGGCGCAGGCTCTCGGCTGTGAAGAGTATTTTGACGGCGATGGTGTCACGCTGGTCGAATGGCCGGAGCGGGCACTCGCGCTGTTGCCGCAGCAGCATGTGCAAATTCACTTGCGCATTCCCGATTTCGCGGCGTCGCCATCTCTACGAGAAATAAAAATTCAGCGCGCGCCTCTTTCTCAAAATGCCACGCCACCACAAGCTGCGGAGGTCACCGCGTGATTCTCGGCATCGAAACCGCCACTTCCATTTGCAGCGTTGGCTTGGCCGCCGGCGGCCAAATTATTGCGGAGCTGCGCTTCAATATTAAAAACGTTCATGCTGAAATTTTGGCGGAGAGCATTCAGCAACTGCTGAAATTGTCCGGAGTTTCTTTGCAACAAATGACCGCCTTCGCCGTGTCGATCGGCCCGGGTTCTTTCACCGGATTGCGCATCGGTTTGGCCACGGCCAAAGGCCTGGCGTTTACAAGCGGCAAACCGTTGGTGGCGGTCAGCACCTTGCAAGCACAAGCGGCAGCGGGGATGCAGTGTTCAGTGCGCGGTGCACAGTATTCAGTAATACCCGTCATTAAAGCGCGTGAAGGCGAAGTGTATACGGCGCGTTTTCAAAATACTTGGCCGGAACCGCGGCAACAAAGCGATGAAATGCTGTTGCCGGTGGGGCCTTTTCAGCAATGGCTGCAACCGCCGGCAGCGCTTTGCGGCAACGGCGTCGCGATGCTGCAAAAACACGGCGTTTTAGAAAATTTATCCGACAGTGTTGCCGTGCCAGAAACGGCAGCGCTGTTGAGCGGCGGCATTATCGCCCGGCTCGGCGAAATCAAATTGGCGCGCGGCGAAACTGCCGATCTGCCCAATTTGGAACCGCGCTATTTACAGGAATTTGCCCTGGGGCCAAGAAAACCGCTGTGAATTTCGAAGTGAAAAATTTTACGCCGTGGGGCGTGCAGTTGCGCCGGATGCAACCGCCGGATATTGAAGCGGTGCTGGAAATTGAACAACGAAATTTTCGCGATCCGTGGACGCGTCGGGCGTTTCTGGCGGAAATTGAAACGACACCGGTGGCGCAGCCGCTGGTGGTGGAATACGAGGGGAGAATTATCGGTTACGTGGTGCCGTGGGTGGTTGCGGAGGAGTTGCAAATTGCCAACCTCACCATTCATGAAGATTTTCGCCGGCGCGGGTTGGCGCGGCAACTTATCACGCATCTCGGTGAACTGGCGCGGCAAAAAGGCTGTAACCTCGCGCATCTCGAAGTGCGGCGCTCGAACCTCGCGGCCCGCAAACTTTACGAAGCGTTAGGTTTTTACACGACGGGAGAACGGCGCGATTACTACGGCCCCCGCGAGGATGCAATATTGATGAGCAAGAAGCTTGATGCGGTTGAAGTTGCGTCTTTGGAGCAGCGTCCCGAATCTTCCTTACTGAACTTGAAGGAAAAGCGGGATTAGTTTTATTGTATTGCAAGCTTAAGGAAAATTCCGATGGCCTGGTTTAAACGCGAACACGGCGGCTTGTTGCCGCAAAAGAAAAAAGACATGCCGCACCTATGGGTGAAATGCGACCAGTGCGGCGAGATTCTTTACAAGCCGGATTTGGAAAAAAATTGCCAAGTGTGCATGAAATGCAGCCACCATTTTCGTATCGGCGCGCGCGATTACATCAAATTTTTGCTCGACGAAGACAGTTTTCAAGAAACCCATAAAAATATCCTGCCGGTCGATGCGCTCAAATTTAAAGCGCATAAAAAATATGCCGATCAATTAAAAGACGCTGCGAAAAAAAGCGGGAATACCGATGCCATCCTCACCGGCGCGGGAAAACTCGGCGGGCGGACCACAATGCTCGCGGTGATGGATTTCAGTTTTATTGGCGGCAGCATGGGTTCGGTGGTCGGCGAAAAAATCGCGCTCGCCACCGATGATGCCCTGCACCAGCGCTGCCCACTCCTCATCATCAGCGCTTCCGGCGGCGCGCGCATGATGGAAGGGGCGCTCTCTTTGATGCAAATGGCCAAAACCGCAGCCCGGCTGGCGCGCCTCGCCGACGCCGGCCTGCCGTTTATTTCAATCTTGACGCATCCCACCACCGGCGGCGTCACCGCCAGTTATGCGATGTTGGGCGACGTCAACGTGGCGGAGCCGGGCGCGTTAATTGGGTTCGCCGGCCCGCGCGTCATCAAACAGACCATCGGTGAGGATCTACCCGAGGGTTTTCAAACCGCCGAGTTTTTGCTCAAGCATGGCTTTGTCGATGCCATTTTTCCGCGCACCGAGCTGCGGCAAAAGCTGATTCATCTTATTGAAATTTTTATGGACGCCACACCGGCACCGTCCCTGCGAATGTGAGCATTCTCCGGGAATCGCTGGCGCCGCGCAATGTTAAAACATCATTTAAAACCATCGCTCATGAGTAAACCGCATATTCTCTTAACCAACGACGACGGCATTTTTGCCCCCGGACTTTATGCGCTCTATGAAAGTTTGAGCGTGATCGCCGACGTCACCGTCGTCGCGCCGGACAGCGAAAAAAGCGCCGTTGGGCATGCCATTACCATCACCGATCCGTTGCGCGTGATGCCTTTTGAAAAGTTCGGAAAATTTTTCGGACACGCGGTGCACGGCACGCCGGCCGATTGCGTGAAGATCGCATACTTCGCGCTGCTGGAACGCAAACCGGATATGGTGGTTTCGGGCATCAACTACGGCTCCAACACCGGCATCAATGTCATCTATTCCGGCACCGTCTCCGCCGCCACCGAAGGCACCATTCTCGGCATTCCGTCCTTTGCCATTTCGCTGACGACGTTTAAAGACGCGGATTTCACTTACGCCGCCAAATTCGCGGCGCAATTGGTTCCTCGTGTTCTTGCCAACGGTTTGCCCCAAGGCACTTTTTTAAATGTGAATGTGCCCAATGTGCCGGAATCGCAGATTCGCGGCGTGGCGATTACGCGCATGGGCATGGTGGCATATGACGATAAATTCGACAAACGCATTGACCCGCGCAATCGCGCTTATTACTGGCTGACCGGTTCCAAGTTCGACTGCAAGGATGGCGAGGAGGTTGATGACGGCGCCATTGAAAGAAATATGGTTTCCCTCACGCCGATTCATTATGATTTAACGAATCATCAAATTTTGGAGGAATTGAAGAAATGGAAGATTACCCCGTGAGTAATGATTGCGCTGTATAGAAAGGCCGTTCTGAAAGAATCTTTTTGTATGCGGCACATAACTCCGGCGAAAATATTCTCCCCACAAGACAAATTCTTTGGGGACATTTTCCGTCGTCGGAATTCCAGCAAGATTAAATCTTCTCCACGGCATTCGCCTCCAACCAGCCCACTTTTCCATCGGCAAGTTTAATCCGTTGCCAAACGCCGCTGCTCTCCTGCAAACGAACTTTCACGCCTTCATGCAAAATGAAAATCTCCGTGGCATCCTCCGCCGGCGAACTGCGCACCACCACGCGGGAGTTGAGCACGACGCCTTCTTGCACGGTCGCCTGTTCGTAGGCGAGAATCCCAAAAATCAACATAAAAACCAACCACACGGCGCCGGCACCCCAGGTCAGTCGCCGCCCCCAGTTTTGGAGAAATCCGCGGCGGGCCAGCATCCAAATGATCGCGCCGGCAAACAACAACACCCAGAAAATCAGCATCACCGTGGCTGCAGCTTCGAGGCTAAACAGATGGATGCCGCGATCTAACCAGACGAAGATCAACGCCTGCGGCATCACCGGGATGCGATCGGCGACGGATAAATTGGCCAAATCAATATTGAAATCGATATCTTCGTTGTCGCGATTCAACCGGTGGGCCCGCTCGTAATTTAAAATCGCTTTTCCAATATTTTTCTGTTTATAATAGGCATTGCCGAGGTTATAATAAACCTGCCAGTTCGCCTGCCCCGCCGCGAGAATTTTCTCGTACGTCACGGCCGCTTGCGAATAATTTCCGGACTCATATTGCTGATTGGCCAGTTGAAATAAATTCGCGGCTTCATCGGCAACAGCCGCAAAGCCGAACGCAAGTAAAATGAAAACAGAAAAAAGAAGATTCTTCATACCAGTATCAATGCAAGTAGGCCGGCGGCCTCACAAGGCTTTTTCCAAAGCCTCAAGGGCGCGCCGCGCTTGCTCGTAAAATTCCTGCATCGCTTTGCCGTTGCTCGCCGCCGGCGCGAAGCGCACAAAATCGCAGGTTTGCAAACACTTGAGGTATTCGCGAATAATTTCCGGACTCACTTTTTTGTCAGTTAACTGGCGCTCCACCTCGTCCGTAATCAGCCCGGCCTCGGCGATATTCAGTTTATTGCCCAGAAAACCCAGTAACGCGCGCTGAATTTCAGCGTAGAAATCCTTTTCTTCGCTGCGCTGTAAATATTTTCGCGCCAGCGCGAGTTGTTTTTGCGCCATGCCGCCGGCTTTGCGGCTGCGGGCATACGCCACATTGGTGCTAAGTTTTTCCAAGTCGCCCTTCACGGCGGCGGAATTGTCGTGAGGGCGAAGCCCGGTGTCAGGCGGAAAGTGCGCCAGAAGTTGTCGGCACTCGAAACCCGCGCCGAGGAGCGGCCAGAGTCACCTCACCCTAGTC
>CAYUVM010000346.1:0-5427 GCA_964447935.1 uncultured Cytophagia bacterium
CATCCGGACAATCCTGGTGGGCGTCGCCGGAAACCAAAAATTTTCAGATTAACTTGTAAGAGAAAAATGTATGCGAAAAATTGCCGTCATCGGCATGTCGAGCTTCGGCTATTTTCTCTGCCGGGCGCTGGCTGACCGTAAATTGTCGGTGATGGCCATCGACAGCAACGAGTCGAAGATCGACGATGTTAAACCGTTTGTCGAGAAAGCCGTGATCGCGGACGCCGTCGATAAAGAGGTGTTGGAGAATCTTGGCATTGCCGAAGTCGACGCCGTGGTTGTGAGCCTCGGTGATCGTATCGATGCCAGTATTCTGGTCACATATTATTTGCGCGAACTGGGCGTCAAAGAGATTTATGCCAAAGCGGTGAGTGAAGACCATGGCAAAATTCTCAATGTGGTTGGCGCCAGCGAAATCATTTTTCCGGAACGGGATATGGCAGAGCGTGTCGCTAATCGCCTCGAGCGCAGTTCGATTCTGGAATATTTTGAAATCGCCGACGGCTACAGTATTATCGAATGGGCGCCGCCAGAAGCCTTTACCAACAAAACGCTCGCCGAACTGGATTTGACGAATAAATTTAACGTGCAAGTGATTATGGTCAAAGAAGTCGTGCCCGAGCGCGTCACCGTTGTGCCCAAAGCCACGCAGTTGATCAAAGATAGCGATGGCCTCGTGCTGCTTGGCCGCGATGAAGATTTGGAACGCTTGCAGAAGATGAAAGAATAGCGCGCGTTCGTAGTAACGTCTTCAAGCGTAAAATTGGTGCATGATGAACCTATTGCACGATGAGGTAATCGCTTCAACGATGGCATCGTCGACCCAGCCTTTCGCCGTCATTCTCCTCGGCCCCACCGGTGTCGGCAAAACGGCGGTGGCCCTGGAACTGGCAAAACATCTTCCCAGTGAAATCGTCTCGGCGGACTTGCGGCAAATTTATCAATATATGGATATTGGCACCGCGAAGCCGACGCCAACCGAACGCGCCCAAGCGCTGCATCACTTCATTGATCTTTGTCCTCCCGATCAAATTTACAGCGCCGGCGAGTTTGGGGAGCAGGCGCGCGTGGTGATTAACGAAATTCTCCACCGGCAAAAATGGCCGCTCATCGTCGGCGGTTCCGGACTTTATTTGCGGGCGCTGCTCGAGGGTTTCTTTGCCGCGAAAGCCACGAACCGTGATATTCAAGAGCAACTCAAACGCCGCGCTCGCGAAGAGGGAAGTGCGGTGTTGCATGCGGAATTGGCGCGAGTCGATCCGAGCGCTGCTGCGCGATTGCACCCGAATGATGCGCATCGGCTGGTGCGCGCATTGGAAATTTTTTACGCCGGCGGCAAAACCGTTACTGAAGCGTGGCAACAACACAGCGCCCCCGCTAATTTTCTCTACCAGCTAATTGGCCTCAACATGTCTCGTCCCGCGCTTTATACTCGCATCAATCTTCGCGTCGATAAAATGCTTGCAGACGGGTTGATCGAAGAATGCCGTAACTTGATGAAGCAGGGCTATGCGCCGGGGTTGAATGCGCTCAACACGGTCGGTTATCAGGAAGTGTTTCAGTTTTTCCGTCAGGAAATTTCCGAAGCGCGCATGGTGACGCTGATCAAACAGCACACGCGCAATTATGCCAAACGCCAGATGACGTGGTTCCGCAAAATGCAAGGGGTGAAATGGCTCGAAGTGAAGCCGGAAGATTCGGCTATTGGAATCTCCGCACAAATCCTGCAATTTTTAAAAGTACAAAAATTTGAGGAGGAGTTACGATGAACGGTTTTATTCTGTTTTTTGCCGTGCTGATTTTGGGCGCAGTCGTCGCCAATGAACTTTCAGCACAATCATCTTTCAACGGCCTCAACATGAACATGGGCAATCTCTCGCGCCTATCGAAAGCGAAAACGCGCTCGATCAGCCCGGAGAATTTTACCGGCGAAAAAGGCAAGGCCGGCATGGCCATCACCGGCACTGGCGAAAAAGCGGCGCGCGACTTGGGGCCGGGCTGGAAAATTTCGCCGTCCATTCGCATCAAATCCAAAGAAACATTTACGCTCGCGGAAATCAAGGAGCCGGGTGCGATTCAACACATTTGGATGACGCCGACCGGCAATTGGCGTTTTCTTATTTTGCGGATGTATTGGGACGATGAAACGACGCCGTCCGTCGAAGCGCCGGTCGGAGATTTTTTCGCGTGCGGCTGGGGAAGTTATGCGCAGCTTGCTTCGCTCGCGATTTGCGTCAATCCCGGCAGCGCGTTCAATTGCTATTGGGAAATGCCGTTTCGCAAATCGTGCAAGATCACCGCGGAAAATATCGCGGACGATGACATGGTGCTGTATTATCAAATCGATTACACCGTCACCGACATTCCCGCAGACGCGGCGTATTTTCACGCGCAATTTCGCCGCGTCAATCCGTTGCCGTATAAAGACGTCTACACGATTGTCGACGGCGTGAAAGGATGGGGGCATTACGTCGGCACGTACATGGCGTGGGGCGTGAACAGCACCGGCTGGTGGGGCGAGGGTGAAATCAAATTCTATCTCGACGGCGACAAAGACTTTCCAACGATTTGCGGCACCGGCACCGAGGATTATTTTTGCGGTTCGTATAATTTCGAGAACCGCGTGACCAAACAGTATCAAGAATTCACCACGCCGTATGCCGGCCTGCCGCAAGTGATTCGGCCAGATGGCGTCTACAACTCACAGCAGCGCTTCGGACTGTATCGCTGGCACATTATGGATCCGATCCGTTTCGAAAAAGATTTGCGCGTCACAATTCAAGCGCTGGGCTGGCGTTCCGGCGGGCGCTATTTGCCGTTACAAGATGACATTGCTTCGGTGGCGTTTTGGTATCAGAAAGAGCCGCACGCCGCGTTTCCGAAGTTGCCGGACAAAGATTATTTAGAAGTGAAGTAAAACGTACAGTGAAGTCCAACTTGGGTAATAAGATTTCTCGAAATTTACAAGGGCGTTGTACCCAAGGTGGACTTCACTCTGCCGGGCGTTAAAATTTTTTCAAACTGTTTCTATATTCTTTAAAATGTTCGTACATCTTCCTGAACACCTGATATTTCGTCTGATGAAATTTCGAAAATTTTTTGTTCGGCACATACCGTTGACCAACCCTGCTCATCTTCACTGCGGCCTCTTCAATTGAAGTGAATTTTCCTGCGCCCGCGGCGGCTAAAATCGCGCTGCCGAGCAAAACGGCCTCCGGCTCTCTCGGGAGAACAATTTCGCAGCCGGTAATGTCGGCATGTTCTTGCAGCCACAGCGGATTTTTCGTGCCGCCGCCGCAGGCGTGAATGCGCTTGATTTTGTAGCCGTGCCTGTTCATTTCTTCGATAATGTGCCGCGTGCCGTAGGCAATGGCTTGAATCGTCGCATAATAAAGTTTGGCCACAGACTCAACGCTGTCATCCAACGTCAGCCCGCTAATAATGCCGCGCGCCGTCGGGTCGGCATTCGGCGAGCGATTACCGAGAAAATAGGGGAGGAGGTTAATATCCTTCACCAACTCCGGCCCTTTTTTCTCACGACGCTTCAACTCTGCGACCATCTCGTTCAAATGCTCATAAATCGTAAGTTTTTTTTGTTGCGCCGTTACTGCAAGGGAGTCATACTGATTGTTGTTCCGAATCACAAAATCAAGCAACGAGCCGGTGGCACTTTGTCCGCCTTCGGTGAGCCACAATCCGGGAATCATCGCGCTTTTGTATGGCCCCCAAATGCCGTTAATAAACTTCGGCGCTCGTGAAACCGCCATGTGACAGGACGAAGTGCCGCCGATGAGGGCAACAATTTTTTCCAACTCTGCAGCTTTGGGTGTTCGATCAAAACCCATTCCCATCACCCCGAGGCCCCCGGCGTGCGCATCAATGATGCCCACCGCCACTTTGGTTTGCGTGGTCAACCCCAATTCTGCGGCCGAAACTGCGGTCAAGTTTCCAATAAAATTTCCCATCGGCCAAACCTGCGTGCCGATTTTATTTTCCGTGAGCAGTTCGGCGATGCCGAGTTTTTGAAAAAAGCTGTGATCCCATTGCAATTTCTCGCCATCATACGTCCATTTGCAAACCGTCGTGCAGAGACTGCGGACGTCGATGCCAGTGGAACGATATGTCATAAAATCCGCGAGATCGAAAAACTTTTCGGCATTCTTCCACGTGGCCGGCAAATTTTCTTTGAGCCATAATAATTTCGGCGGCTCCATCTCCGGCGAAATTTTGCCGCCGACAAATTTGAGCACGCGGTGTTTCGTGGCGTTGATTCGCCCGGCTTGTTCGAGCGCGCGATGATCCATCCAGACGATGATGTTTTGCTCAGCATTGCCGCTCGGCGAAACGGTGAGCGGCTGGTCGCTCGCATCCAGCGCGACAAGTGAGCAGGTGGCATCATAAGAAATCCCCACAACCGCCGCCGGCGAAATTCCTGCTTGCTGCAGGGCGGTGCGGACGGAATAACAGGCGGCCTGCCAAATCTCTTCCGAAGATTGCTCGACAAAATGTTCCTGCGGCCGCCAAAGCATAATTTCTTTGGAGGCATGCGCCAGCATATTGCCACGCAAATTAAAAACGCCGGCGCGCACACTGCCGGTGCCGACATCAACGCCGATAACATATTCGTTGGGCGTGGAATTAGCCATTTTCTTGCGAAAGATTATTCAATCACTTCCCACCGCGATTGATACTTTTTCAATTGCTCTTCAGTGTATTTATCCAGCGGATGATCGCGCTCGGGAATTTCGACGTGTTTGGGATTGCCACATAGTTCGGTCGAGAAATAGCGCTGGCCAGTATCGTTGATCATCGTTGCAATCATTTTCACTTCGGGATGTTTCTTGGCAAATTTTAAACACGCCACCAAATTCGAGCCGGAGGAGATGCCGCAGAAAACACCTTCTTCGCGGCTCATACGTTTCGCCAGCGCAATCGCTTCGTCGGAAGTGGTGGTGATCACGCCATCGAGCAAACTCACGTCGAGGTCTTTCGGAATAAAACCGTCGCCGATGCCCTCGATTTTGTGCTCGCCCCATTTGCCGTGTGCGAGAATTGGACATTCGGCAGGTTCAACCGCGTAGAGTTTCACTTTCGGATTTTTCTCACGGAGATAACGGCCCACGCCGGTTAACGTGCCGCCGGTCCCTTGCGTCACGATGAACGCCTCGACTTTTCCTGCGGTTTGTTCCCAAATTTCCGGACCGGTAGTTTTGTAATGCGCGGCGATGTTATCGGGATTATCAAATTGTGACGGCACCCAATATTTTTGCGGATGCTGCGCGCGAATCTCCGCGAGTTTATGCAGCGCCAAATCCACGTCGCTTTCGCCACCGGGCGTGTGAATGAGCTGCGCGCCGTAGGCAATATCGAGTTTCTTGCGTTCTTCGCTCATGCCTTCCGGCATCACGATGATGCACGGATAGCCTT
>CAYUVM010000347.1:0-5420 GCA_964447935.1 uncultured Cytophagia bacterium
ACTTTGAAATTCCAAACCTTCGCGCACTCAAAAATTAACCCTTAACGAGTATAACTCTCCGGCGGTCCCAAGTAACTCGGTTTGACCTCGCCGGTTTCGATCACCAGTTTTTGCAAAACCACGCCCGCATCAACCATCCAAAATTTTAAAACGTGTTTGCCTGCCGCATTGAGCATGTGCCTCGAAGTCGCAACCCAGATGTTGTTGCGTACTGATTCTTCCCAGTCCTGAAAAGTTTTGTTGGCGTGCATGTTGACGATCTGCGGCGTCTCATCGTCGAATGAAACGGCGTAACGCAAGCCTTGATTGTTGTGGAAATTCAGCGTCGGAGAGAGATAAGCCTTGACCTTCACTTCGCCCTTGTTGAAGAAATAGATTTGATAATCCAAACGCGCGCCGTTGCCTTCCGACGTTTGCGGTGGAGAGGTGACCGGCAGAGGCGTCATCGCCGAAAGCGTGCGGCCCAAATCCGGAATGCGTTGCCATTTGATAGGAGACGGTTCTACGGCGCGAGTATAATGCTCCGCTTCGATTGAAACATAGCCGTTGCTCTCAACAAAGCCGGTAATCTCATCGCGCTTCGGAGATGAAGGGTTGTTGATGATAATTTGCACCACAACGCGACTATCGTTGGGGCCAGTAACAGTAATTGGAACGCGCTGTTTTCCGAATGGCGCCTTCTTCCAATCTACACTAACCCACAAACGTTCCTCAGTTTCAATTCTGCTCTTCGCTTTATCAATTGTAACCCACGACTCACTGGCTTCCGCCGAATACTCAAAGGGTGTTTGTGCGCGATTGAATATTTCGAGATAATATGTTTGCTGGTTATACGGATCGAACTCGGGCAACGCGGCTTCGCTTTTTTCATTCGGCCACCAAAGCGCCAAACCTTCGATGGCAACGCCCATCTCCGCCGTTGCCGGAACGGCAATTTCTTTGACTTCGGGCATTGCGTTTTTTTCCGGCTGCTGCCAATAAGTGTAGCCAATGTGCGTTTGATCCATCATGTGCGCCCACTTGCCGCTGGCCAACACGTTGTTGTAGTAATGCGTGATCGCGGCATCTCTTTTGAAAAGCGCTCTCGCTCTCGTGGCCAGCGCGTTTGTTGCGGCGCGGCCTTGCTCCGCATACCAACGATTCCTGCCGATGGTGACGTAAAGCTCATTCAAATTTGCACAGGCTTCAACGGGATGCAGAACGAGCTGATAAAATGCATCTCTGTATTCGGCGGGAAGGGAATCCCTGATGTGATGTGCCCTCTCCTCCAACGCTTTGTATTCCGCCACAACGGTTTCCGCTTCGCGATAATTAACCAAGCTGTACGTGTCCGGCGCGAGCAACTCCGGCTTGCGGCGCGAATTGAATTTGGTGTATTGCGTGAGAATATCGGCAATCTCTTTCGCATGCGCCGCGCCGAATTGCCGCTCCGCCCAAAGCTCGGTATATTCCGGCAAACGTTCCGCCGGCCATTGCTCGGGATTCCATGCATAGTCCAAAAAGAACTCGATGGGAAACTCCATCGGCTTAATGTCGCCGACATTGACAATCCAAATGCGATTGGCGCCGTAACGATACGCGAGATGCATTTGCTCCCACACGCGCGCAATCTGATTCGTGTTGAGCCATTTATAATTGCGCGGGCCGCCGACGTAATCATAGTGATAGTAAATGCCGTAGCCGCCGGCTCGCGGCTTTTCCTCACGCTGCGGCAGCTTGCGCAGATTCCCCCAATTATCATCGCACAACAGCAGCGTCACATCATCCGGCACGCGCATGCCTTTGTCATAATAATCTTGAGCTTCTTTATAAAGCGCCCACACCTGCGGAATGCTCGTTATGTCTTTGCCCGTCACTTGCCCAAGAATCTCGCGCTGGTCTTTGACGATGCGCTGCAACAACGCGACGTTGGCTTCTTCCGTCATCGGCTCGTCGCCGTCGCCGCGCATCGCGAGTGTCACGATGCTCTCGTAATTCTTCATGCGCTGGATGCCCGTCGTCCAAAACTCGCGCAGCTTCACTGCATTCTTTTCATAATTCCACGGGCCCGAGCCGTAGCGTTGCCATTCCACATGCGCGCGCATCATCGGCTCGTGATGCGAGGTGCTGATGACGACGCCGTATTCATCCGCCAACGGCGCACTGAGCGAGTCGTCATCATAAAACGCCTTGCCCCACATCGCTGGCCAGAGAAAATTTCCTTTCATGCGCAAAATTAATTCAAAAACCTTTTCATAAAATTGATGATTGAAACCGCCGAAAGTTTTGTTGACCCATCCCAGCAGCGCGGGGTTTTCGTCGTTGATGAAAATGCCGCGGTATTTCACTGCCGGTTCGCCGCGCGTGTGTCGACCAGGCAAAACATACAACGCAGATTTTTTCTTCACCGGCACATCGGCCCACCAATACCACGGCGAAACGCCGATTTGCGCAGCAAGATCATACATGCCGAAGATCGTGCCGCGCTTATCGCTGCCTACAATCACGAGCGCGCGATCAATATTGGGCAGCGGCTTGTCGAGTACTTGAATGAGAAACATTTCCCATTTGCCCGCGACGCCGTTCACATCGAGCTTTTTATCTTGCACAAGTTTGTCGAGCAAAGCATTTTTGCCGAGCGTGCCAATTAAGACGAACTCTTTTGCGTTCGGAATGGCATCGAGAGAAAGCTCGGGTTTGGTATTGGCCACGCGCGCAATGTCCGCTTGCAAATGTTTTGCAATTCGCGTGACGCCCGGATAGTCTTGCGCACTCACATATAACGGCACAGATTTGCCTGGAGCAGAGAGAGGGAATGCGCCTTTGCTACTTTGAGTGGAGATGTAAGAAGCGCCATCACCGGCAGAGGCCGTCTGCCAAACAGTGAAAACGAGCGCTGTTAAAAATTTGGCAAGACGATTTGGAGGAGAACTATTCGTTAGAAAAATCATTTCACTCCTACGGAGTTTTCACGATCAGATGAAAACTTTTCTATAAACATTTCACTCCTAACGGAGTGGGGTTCTAGGCTTCCACACCCAACACCATTTTCTGCAAATCTTCATCACGCGAAGAATTTCCCGCCATAATCTCAAACTCGCCCGGTTCCACGACATAATTCATCTCAATATCATAGAATGCCAAATGCTCCGGCAAGATGTCCAGTGTTACCATTCTCGTTTCGCCCGGCGCGAGAGTGATGCGTTGAAATCCCTTCAATTCTTTCAGCGGTCGAGTCACCGAACTCACGCGGTCGCGAATATACATTTGCACCACTTCATCGCCGGAGATTTTTCCGATATTGGCTACCTCGATAAAAACGCGCGTGGATTCATCGGCTCGAATCACGGATTTCTCCAAGCGCGGCTGGCCGAATTTAAATTGCGTATAACTCAGCCCAAAACCAAATGCGAAGAGCGGCGCGACGGATTCGAAGAGATAACCGCGCCGCGCCATGGGTTTATAATTGTAGTAAGCCGGAGTATGCCCAACCGAGCGCGGAATCGTGATCGGCAGCTTGCCGCCCGGATTGGTGTCGCCAAACAAAACTTCTGCAACAGCGCGACCGGTTTCCTGTCCCAAATACCAGCACTCAAAAATTACCGGCACTTTTTCCACGAGATTGCAAATAGAGAGCGGCCTGCCATTGAAGAGCAACGCGATGATCGGTTTGCCAAGCGCAGCGATGGCATTCACTAATTCATCTTGCAAACCTACCATTTCCAAATCCGCGCGATCCCCCAAGTGATTCAAGGCCCAAGCCTCGCGGGAGGTCTGCTCGTTGCCGCCGATGGCGAGCACGATGGCATCCGCTTGTTGCGCGACTTTCACGGCTTCGGCGATGCTCTTGCGATTTTCTTCCGGATCGCTCGGCGTCACCTCATCTTGTTGCCAAGAACCGCCGATGGTGATTTTGCAGCCTTCGTGATAAAGAATTTTCACGGCATTGCCGGCGCGCTCACGAATGCCGCTAAGCACGGTTGAAACATGTTTGGGCTTGCCGCTGTACCCGCCCAAAAGCTCGCGGTCGGCGTTCGGGCCGATCACGGCAAGTGTCTTGATTTTTTTTATATCGAGCGGCGCAATATCGTGATCATTCTTGAGAAGCGTTATCGTCTCTCGCGCCGCTTGCAGCGCGAGCTTGCGATTGGCTTCGCTGCCGACAACACGCGCCGCCACCTCGGGATCGACATACGGATCGTCGAACAAGCCCATTTGAAATTTGTACGTCAGCATCGCCGCGACGAGTTCATCGAGAACGGATTCTTTCATCCGGCCTTCGCGCACCAATTCGGCGAGATATTTGTAACAATCCGGCTCGGGCAATTCGATATTCACACCGGCGCGGGCCGCGAGCAGCGCGGCTTCTTTGCCGTCTTTGGCAACGTGATTGCCGAGGCCAAAATCGGCGCGAATATCCAGCTCGCGAATGGCATAATAATCCGAAACGACAAATCCTTTGAAGCCCCATTCTTCGCGAAGAACTTTTCGCAGGAGCCAACGATTGGCATGAGAAGGCACGCCGTCGATTTCGTTGTATGAAGCCATCACGCTGATCGCACCGCCTTTTTGAATGGCTTCTTTAAAAGGAAAAAGAAAAACTTCGCGCAGAATGCGTTCGGAAACGTTGACCGGCGCGCAATTCGTACCCGACTCGGGTTGGCCGTGCGCCGCGAAATGCTTCATCGTGGCGATAATGTGTTTTTTGTTTTTGAAAGTACCGTCACCTTGAAAGCCTTGCACAGCCGCAACGCCGAGGCGCGAAACGAGATAGGGATCTTCGCCATACGTTTCCTCAACGCGCCCCCAGCGCGGCTCGCGCGCCACATCCACTACTGGCGTTAGTGCTTGATGCGTGCCGCGAACGCGGGCTTCTTCAGCAGTCATTTCAAAAAGCCGGCGCACGAGATCGGGATTAAACGTCGCGCCGAGTCCGATGGGCTGCGGAAAACTCGTGCCCTCAGGAGCCGCTTGTCCGTGCAAACATTCTTCGTGAAAAATCACGGGAATGCCGAGGCGGCTATTCTCGACAAAAAATTTCTGAATCGCATTGGTCAACTCGGCTTGCTCTCTCGCGTTTCTTCCGCCGCCCGCGTCGCTCGGTCGTCCGACCTGGCCCAAACCATGCCCGTCTTTATAATGGGCTTTTGCCTTTGCAAAATCGAAGTTGCCTTTTTCATCAACCAACGTCGTGCTCTTGCCCTGCCAAACGCCAATCATTTGGGCAGCTTTTTCCTCGAGCGTCATGCGCGAGAGCAAGTCTGCCACGCGTTCGGCTATGGGCAGATTGGGATTTTTGTAAACTGCTTGGTTCTGCATGGAAGTTTTCTTTTTATAAAAATATTCTAACGATGTAGCGCAGACTTCCAGCCTGCATCGCAGACAAGATGCCCAATGTCACTAACATTTCTCGGCTGTCACCTGAGCTTTGAGTTCTTGAA
>CAYUVM010000348.1:0-5408 GCA_964447935.1 uncultured Cytophagia bacterium
TGGCCGCGAAAGATACGGCGACTGGACGCAAAGTTTACACCGGCACCTCGTTCTTTTTTGTCGCGCGTTTTTTGATTCCCGGCATTTGGGGCATTGCGGCACTGGCCATTTTAACGCCGGAACAGATCGGCGGCAACTCGCTGCTCGCCATGCCGAAAATGTTGGCCGTGCTTGTCCCGGCCGGATTGATGGGTTTGCTCGTGGCCTCGATGCTTGCCGCTGATATGAGCACCGATTCGTCGTACATGCTCACTTGGGGCAGTGTGATTTATAATGATATCATGGCGCCATTTCGCAAAGGCAAATGGTCGGAGAAAAAAGGCCTGTTCTGGAACCGCACCATCATCGCGATCATCGGCGTATTTCTGCTGATTTACGGTCTCTGGTATAAACTCGAAGGCGATCTGTGGACGTATCTCGGCATCACCGGTTCGATTTATCTTTCGAGCATGTCGATTCTGTTGATCGCGTGTTGTTACTGGAAGCGCGCCAACAGTTGGGGCGCGGCTGCGGCCATTTTCTTTGGCGCGGCGGTTCCGGCGCTCACGCTGATTTTGCAAAAGCTCGGACCGTATACCGAATGGTTTAAAAAGAACGACACGGTTTGCGGCGTCGCGACGTATGTGATCGTCGCGCTGGCGATGGTGGTGGGATCGTTGTTGAAGCCAAAACAGAAATGAAATTTGACTTGCGCTCGGCGGGTGAGCTAATTTAGTAAAATTTCGCAACGCATGCCGAGTCTTATCTGCACTAATTTTAAGGAGATTGAAAATGGTTGACGGCATCATAAATATGCTGCAAAATCATTGGTTTTGGGGATTTTTAACGATTGCTTGTCTGGTGTGGTATTCGACGATTACGATTTATGTCGCCATCAAAGGTGCAAACGATATTCGCGAGATGTTGCAGCGGTTGGACGATAGAAAAAAAGTAAACTAACCTTTGTCTCTATAATCCGGATGGTTTGACAAATTTGAATTCTGCATTTAAGGCATTTTATGTTAAAAGGAGTTTACTCAGTTCTTCCCACGCCTTTCACGCCCAATGGCGAAATCGACGTCGCCAGTTTGAAGCGCGTGATTGATCTTTACATCCGCGCCGGCGTTGATGGGCTGACCGCCTCGGGCGTGACCAGTGAAACGGCGCGACTCAGCGACGCCGAGCGCCTGTTTATGCTCGAAACGGTAATGGCACATGTGAATAAACGTGTGCCCGTCGTCATCGGCGCTTCGACTGAAGGTTTGCACACATGCATTGAACTATCGAAAAAAGCCCAAGCGTTGAACGCGGCCGCCGTGATGATCAGTCCGCCGCGCCTGCCGAAACTGAATTCAGAGGCAGTGGTCAAACATTTCCACGCCGTTGCGGAGGCCGTAGATATTCCGATCATCGTGCAAGATTATCCGCCGGTTTCGGGTTTCACGATGGAAGCCTCGTTGCTGGCGCGCATCGCGCGAGAAGTTCCTGCCGCGCGTACCATTAAATTGGAAGATGCGCCGACGCCATTCAAAACCGCGCGCGTGCTCGAGCAGGCCGGCGATCTCAAACTGGCTATTTTCGGCGGGCTGGGCGGCACCTATTTGCTCGAAGAATTAATGGCCGGCGCCACCGGCGCCATGACAGGATTCGCCGTTCCCGAAATTTTGGTGCAAGTGGTGCGGCGCTTTCACGCCGGCGAATTGCAAAAAGCCGCGGAGATTTTTTATCGTAACGTGGCGTTGATGCGATTTGAATTTCAAGAGGGGATTGGCATGGCGATTCGCAAAGAAATGCTACGGCGGCGCGACGCGATGGTGCATCCCGGCATTCGCCCCCCCGGCGCGCAATTGGACGCTTCCACACAACAGGCGTTGGATTTGCTGTTGAATTGGTTTTTGCAAAATAATAAGGAAGTGCAATGGACCTTGAGTTAACCGGAAAAGTTGCCATGGTGGCGGGCGCGAGCAAGGGCCTTGGCTTTGCCGTCGCACGTTTGCTTGCCGCCGAAGGCGCTTCAGTCTCCATGGCGTCACGTGATGCTGCGGCAATTCAGGCAGCGAAGGCGAAAATCGAGAACGAAACCGGCAAAGCCGTTTATGCTTGTGCTGCCGATGTGCGTTCGGCGCCGGCCATTTTGCAATGGCGGGATGAGACGATCAAACAATGGGGTGGCGTCGATCTGCTTTTTGCCAATTCCGGTGGCCCGCCGGCGGGCGGTTTTATGACGTTTGATGATCAAGCCTGGCAAGACGCCGTTGACTTGTTGTTGTTGAGCGCGGTTCGCATGGCTCGCGCTGTGATTCCGTTCATGAAGCAACGGGGCGGCGGCACCATCGTGTTTTCAACCTCATCGTCGGTAAAAGAGCCGATTGAGAATTTAACCCTGTCCAACGTTGTGCGGGCAGCAATCCCAGCGCTGGCAAAAACATTGTCGCGTGAGTTTGCCGCCGACAACATTCGCTGCAATAACGTGATTCCCGGCCGTATCGATACGGATCGCGTGCGCGAGTTGGATATGATTAATGCGAAAAAGAAAAATGTCGCGGTTGATGAACAAAAGAAAACGATGGCCGCGGCTATTCCGCTGGGCCGTTATGGTACGGCGGAGGAATACGCCCGCGCTGTGGTTTTTCTGCTCGCCCCGGTTTCGGCGTACATCACCGGCGCAACATTGCAGGTGGATGGGGGCGTAATTCGAAGCGTCTTCTAAAAAATTTTGAATAGGAATACTCGGGATTGCCACGAATTTTTAGTTTTATAATCTTACGAAGGAAGGAAAAGCATGAGTTTTGCTCGCAGTGCATTGCTTTGGGTTTCGGAAAATCGCCGGCTCCGGCAAACCTTGCCGCGTTATAAATTTATCCGCCGCGCCGTGTCACGTTTTATGCCCGGGGAAGAATTGGCCGACGCCATGCAAGCGGCCCAACAATTGCAGGCCAGTAAGATCAACACGATTGTTACTCGCCTCGGCGAAAATGTTTCGACGGTGGCAGAAACGGAGGAAGTGACGGCGCACTATCTGCAAGCGTTGCCGCAAATTCAGCAAAAAAAATTGGACGCCTATATTTCGGTGAAGCCGACCCAACTGGGTTTGGATTTTGATGAAAAACTTTGCTTGCAAAATTTAACGGCCATCGTCGAACAGGCGCAAGTTTTAAAGAACTGGATCTGGATTGATATGGAGCAAAGCGATTATGTCGATCGAACTTTGACCCTGTATAAAAATATTAAACAAAAATATCCGCAAGTGGGTTTGTGCGTGCAGGCTTATCTTTACCGGACGCAAAAAGACCTTGAAGAGTTGCTGCCGTATGCTCCTGCCATTCGTTTGGTGAAAGGCGCGTATATGGAGCCGGCGAATGTGGCGTATCCCAAAAAAGCGGAGGTTGACGCCAACTTTCTCGCATTGGCCAAAATGCTGCTGGCCAATATCAAGCACAACGGCGTCACGCTCGGCGTGGCCACACATGATAAAATTTTGATTCAACAGATTCAACAAGCCGCCGCGGCAATGGGGCTTGCCAAAACCGATTACGAGTTTCAACTTCTTTTCGGTATCCAGGCCGATGAACAATTCCGGCTTGCCAATGCGGGCTATCGCCTGCGCACGCTCATCAGCTACGGCAGTTACTGGTTTCCGTGGTATGTCCGCCGCCTTGCCGAGCGTCCGGCGAATGTGTGGTTTGTGGTGAAGAATATGTTTCAATAACTGCGAGAAGTTCATGCTCAAACTCGACCTCATTCAAACCGTTGCCTTCGCCGGTGTCGTGCTGTTTATCGGTTATGGTATTCGTCGTATTATCCCGGTTTTAACCCGTTACAATATTCCGGCGCCGGTAGTCGGAGGATTGCTCGTTGCTGTCATTGTTCTCATCGCGCGCCGATATGAAGTCACGCTATTTCAATTCGACACGACCTTGCAAAGTCCCTTGATGATTGCTTTTTTCACCACGATTGGTTTTGGCGCGAGCTTTACTTTGTTGAAAGTCGGTGGGCCGCAGGTTGTTCTTTTTTTTATCATTGCAACGATTTTTGCCGTCGCGCAAAATGTGTTGGGAATATTGCTCGCTATGCCGTTTGGATTACACCCGCTTTTCGGTGTTCTCACCGGCTCGGTTACCCTTACCGGCGGCCCGGCCACCGGCTTAGCTTTCGCGCCGTTATTCGAGCAAGCCGGGGTGGCTGGCGCGGCTTCTATTGCCGTTGCGGCGGCAATGGCCGGAATTATTTCAGGCGGTTTAATTGGCGGCCCAGTCGCGACGTATTTGATCGAACGGTACAAATTGATCGCAAAAATCAACCCTTCTCCGCTTGCCATGCCACAAACGGCGGCGAATATCGTTGAAGATAAAATGCCCGAACTGGCGAGCGCTACGCCGACGGGTGAAGACGTCGAAACTTATGCGCTGCTTAAAAGTATCATCGTGATACTCGTGGCCATGTGGATCGGTTCGTGGGTGAGCGAATGGTTTAAAACGATGAAGATTACCTTGCCGGCTTATATCGGCGCGATGTTAGTGGCGGCGATCATTCGAAATGTTGATGATGTAACGAGAAAAATTAAACTCTCGCAGCGCATGATCGATGATCTCGGCAATGCCGCGCTGGCGTTGTTTATCGTGATGGCGTTGATGACGTTGAAACTCTGGGAACTTGCCGGCCTCGCGCTGCCGTTGCTGGTGATTCTGCTCGCGCAGGTGGCGCTGATCGCAATCATCGCGCTTTGGCCGCTTTATCGTTTGATGGGACGCGATTATGAGGCCGCGGTGATTGGCGGCGGCTTTTGCGGTTTCATGCTTGGCACCACCGCGAATGCGATGGCAAATATGAAAGCCTTGGTCGAGCGTTACGGCGCGGCCCCGCGCGCTTTTCTCATCGTGCCGATGGTCGGCGCCTTTTTTATTGATTTCACCAATGCGTTGATCATTACGGCGTGTCTGAATATTTGGAAATAAGTTTTGATTGCGATAATATTTTTATTGAAACTCTATGCCGCGAAGTAATTTCCCCAACCCCGCTCTTCGGCATTTGCCGGCGGTCGAGAAAGTATTGCAGGTTGCAAGCATAAACAAGCTTAAAAATCAATTGTCTCCTGCCATTCTTACAGGTTGCGTGCGGCATGCAATAGCGCTGGTGCGGGAACAATGGAAAAAAAATCCTCCGGCGCTGTTCGATGCCGAAAATATTCTACAACATGTGACTCAGCTCGCGTTAGCCGAAGCGCAACAATTGTTGCAGCCAAGCCTGCAGCGAGTGATCAATGGCACCGGGGTGATTTTGCACACCGGCTTGGGGCGCGCGGTTTTAGCGCCCTCGGCCCAGGTCCACGCACAGGAAATTTTGGCGGGTTATTGCAATCTCGAAATCGATCTGGAAACCGGCGAGCGCGGCGACCGCAATGTGCATGTTGAGAAAATTTTGTGTGAATT
>CAYUVM010000349.1:0-5400 GCA_964447935.1 uncultured Cytophagia bacterium
CCGGCTAAGGCACATTTTGCTAAGCCAGTTGAATCTGTCTTCGTAAAACACCACCACGCGCGGTTGATGATCTTTGAGCAACGGAATAATATCACTCGTCTCCTCCGCCAGCATGCTGTCAAAAATGGCAACCGCGCAACCGCGCTGGCGTAAATAGGCCGCGGCATACAAAGTTCCGAGCGGCGCGTAAGGTTGCATAAGGCGCCACTGTTTGGGATCGAAACGCAGAAAGAAACTGTGGGCGAGGAGGATGTCGGACATTTTTCAGTGAGCCGTAATCAATTTTCAGCGGTTAGTTTAGAGTGAACGCAACTGGACGAGATAAAACTGCTCAAACAGATGCGGTTTAATTTCGCAATGCGCAACGCGGTAATTCTGGCGATCGAACATTGCCTGCAATTCAAACAAATTCATATCAGACGAGAGAATCAGCAGAATTCGTCCGGCGGGCGCGAGAAAACTTTTTGCTTCTTGCAGAAAACGCGTAATGGTGGCGTAATTTTCGCCGGCATGATAAGCCGCCTGCACCGCGCGCGTCGATGGGCGCGGGAAAAATGGTGGATTAAAAACGATCCAGTCGAATGGCAGCACGTCCTTGAGAGGGGCAAATAAATCGCCGCAGAGGACATGCATCTTGTCGGCAACTTGCAGCGCCTGTGCATTGACGGCTGCCAGTTGCGCCGCTGCGGGATTAATATCAACGGCGATCACGCTGGCGCCTTTTTGTGCCGCAGTAATGCCGATAATGCCGCTGCCGGTTCCCATGTCCAGCAGTTGCCGCTCCGCCAGATCGAGGCGCAATAAATAACGCGCTAAAATCTTACTGCTGAAATGGCGTCCGGGATCAAAGACCTGCGGCTCCACCCGCAACGACAGGCCATCAACACGAGTCTGGCGCGAATCGCGATTAAAATACATATGCAACGGATACAACAGGCGAAAAAGCAGCGGCCGGACTTTTTGCCGGAGTTTCATAGCTGCCGGTATCGGGTTGAGCGGAAGCGTTGCCGCCGCCGTTAGAGGTGAAAAATTTTGACTGTGCTTCCGCATCGCCAAAGAGTTTAAAAAATTATAAGCCCCGCTCATAAATCGTGGCGGCACTGTTGGAAAAAACTGCTTTCATTTTAGCACGCGCCGCCGAAGCCAGCCGCGTGAAAACGGCATTATTATTCTGCTCATCGAAAACAACAATGTACCGCAATCGACGTACCGCGCCAAAAGATTCGAGATCCTCGATTTCAGGTGCAGTAATAAAGAAAGAGCAGAGCAAACGCGTTTTATCAAAATTCAGTTGGCCAAAAATTCTTTGATATGGCATGGGCACTTCCCCTTCGTGTGACGCCGCAACAATGAGAGCGCTTTCGTTTGAGGCCAGATTAATTTTAAGAAATGTTGCAACTTCATACGGCTGGCGATGCACGGCAAGTTGATTGGCCTGCAACACCGGCATCGCGCCGTAAACTAACATAAAAAGAAGCAAAGAAACGGTTATCATCTTTAGCGCGGTTGGCTGCGTAAGCTTTTGCAACAGCAAATGGGAGGATTTCGCGGCACGGTCGAAAAAATCCTCAATGCCCAGCGCCGTGAAAATAAGCACAATGCCAAGCGGAATCATCGCAAACCGGTTCGCGCTTGCGAATTCTTTGCCGGCGACAAAAATGAGAAAGATCGAAACCAGCAACAAAAGCAGAAGCACGGGCCACAGCCTTGGGAATAAAGTTTTGCGGTTTTTCCAAAACACCCCAATTCCGGGTAAAGCGAACAGAATCAGCGGCGAGCCGAAGCGCAGCAGCCAGTACAGCATGTTGCCCATATAATCGACGAGGCGCGCGATTTCATTGTGCGGACTCCACGCATAAAACGCATGGTCGGCACGATGAAAAAGAAAAGCGGTTGGGCTGCCCCACTGCAGCCAATTGATTAACAACCACAACGCCGGTCCCCAGCCGAGTCCGACGAAATTTTTTATTGCGCTTCTTAAAACGCGGCCCGAGCGCAGTGACGGCCAGACTCCGGTGAGAAATAAAGCCGGCAAAATAAACCACCCTTCATAGCGCGTCAAACAGGCGAGTCCATACAACGCCGATCCAATGATGAAGTTGCGTTGCGCCTGTAACGCATTTTTCTCGCGGACAAAAAACGCGAGGCTGCCAAAGAGCAATCCCAGAAAGACAATTTCCTGATACGGCATCAACGACAAAAAGACCGCGTGAGCATTGATCGCGAAGAGCGCGCCGCCGATCAATGCAGCGCGGCGCGAGGCAACTGTTTGGAGATAAAATGTAAACGCCACAGCGGCTAGGCTGCCGGCCATTGCAAAGACCAAACGCACGATAAAAACACTGTGCATCGTCGCAAACGGAAAATAAACCAACGCCTGCGTTACCGGCAGCCAGTGCCAGGTGAAAAGTGAATCGCGAAAATAAAGCCGCCCCGCCGCATCATTGCCGTAAGGCACGGGAAAGAGCAGCAGCAACGTGAGGCGCAAGAGCAAGCCGAGCGCAAAAATCCAAGCCAAATCACGCGCTAATTGGGGACGGCCATCTGACATGCAAAATTCTCTTCGCGTTCATGCGGTTTAAAAAACAGCGCGCTCGAATAAAGCCGCCAATGATGCAGCAAGAATTTAAGCAAAGTGGACAATGTCATCAACCCATAAATCACACATTGTCCCAGCGAGGCGGAGGAAGCGCCGGGAAAATATTTGGTCGTAATTGGAATCTCCATGAGGCGCTGGCAAAAGGCGATGGCCTGTACGAGAATTTCCGTGTCAAAACAAAAACCATCGGAATTTTGTTGAAACGGCACCGTCTCCAAAAACGCGCGGCTGTAGGCGCGGTAGCCGGTGTGATATTCCGAGAGCCGCTGCCGCAGCACGATATTCTCCCAAAACGTGAGAAAGCGATTTGCGACAAAACGATAAAGCGGCATGCCGCCGCGGCGCGCGCCGCCGGGAATAAGAAAACGCGAACCGAGCACGATATCGGCGCGACCTTCTGCCAGCGGTTGAATCAGCTTCGGCAATAACGTCGGATCATATTGCCCATCGGGGTGCAGCATAACGACGATGTCGGCGCCGCGCTGCAAAGCTTCCCGATAACAGGTTTTCTGATTGCCGCCGTATCCCAGATTCTCCGGGTGGCGAATGACGCGCAACGACAGCTTCTTCGCGATAGCAACGGTTTCATCCTGGCTGCAATCATCGACTAAAATGATTTCATCAACACATCGCGTGTCAATGGCATGGTAAGTTGCTTCGAGCGTAGCCGCAGCGTTATAAGCCGGCATGACCACGATGACTTTCGGTTGGGCGGCGTGCCGTCGAGAGAAGCGTAAAGTTGACGAAGTGGGGCTTTGCATTTGACCTCAGAATATTAGAATCCTTCGATCTCGGGTTGGCGATAACGCATCCAGCGATGCAGCAGTTTGATTTCATATGGGGCACGATAAAACTGTGCGGCGTAGCGCCAGGTCCCGGTCGTTTGCAAAACGCGGCGTTGTCCAATCGTCAGCTTGATGTCGGAATTGGTCGGATAACGCGCATTCAATACGGTTTCAAAATTGTGAATTTTGTCGAGGTGATGCGGCTTGAGCCACGGCGTTAACGGATTGCGGCGCAAGTCGAGTTGCGACCATTGCGGCAACAGCCAGTCTTCAAGGTGCCGGGGAAATTCGAAACCGTTTTTTTGCACGTCACTGAACAGCGAAGAGCCGAGCATCGGCACCGGCGCATACACGTAAATGATAATTTCACTCTGGGGATTGACTTTCTTCACGCGGCGAATGAAAGCAATTTCTTCATCAAGTGCCGCATCGACGTCTTCTGCAGGCGCGCCAAGCACGAAAGAGAACTCGGGAATAATATCGTGCTTTCGCAGCTTTTCCGCAAGGCGCAAAATGGTTTCCGGCGTTTGCGTGCCGCCTTTGTTCATTTGTTGAAGCCGCAGCGCCGAGCCGGATTCTGCGCCGAGAAAAATCATTTTGCAGCCGGAGCGCCGCATGCGTGCCAGCACCTCGTCGGGATAATTTTCGAGCGTATCCGGCCGCGCTTCACCCCACCACGACACCGGCAGATTGCGCTGCAGGAGTTCCTCGGCAAATTGCGCAGTTCGTTTCACTGAGGTGAAAAAATTATTGTCGGCAAATTCAATCGCATCGATGCGGTAATTTCTGATCAAGCTTGCAACCTCCTCGGCAACCAACGGCGCGCTGCGAGCCACCCACCCGCCGTCAAAAACCGGCACGACGGCGCAGAAGCTGCACTTGAAAGGGCAGCCGTAACTCGTGTGCATGGCCATCGTGCGCTGGCCAAGAAATGTTTTGCCGAGATACCGGCGCAGGTCGCCGAGACGCTCATACGGCCACGCCGGCAAAGCTTCAATCGGCGCGAGCGGAAAAAGCTGTGGATTGTTTTTAATTTGCCCATTCTCCAGATACGAGAGTCCGGAAATTTCTTCACGTTTCACGCCGTTGCTATTGAGATATTGCAGCAGTTGCACGAACTCGCGCTCGACCGGACCGCGCATCACATAATCCACCCAACCGCTTTGCAAAACGACGTCCGTATGATTTGCCGGAAAATAACCACCCCAGATGATCGTTAATTTTGGAAAGTGGGCACGCAGATAGCGAACCTGCTTAATCGCTTCCTGCAGTTGCGGTCCGGGCATAACGGACATCCCTAAAATTTGCGCGCCGTGTTTTTCGATGACGGCGGCCAATTGTGCGAGCGGGTCATGAAAAAAATTGCCGTCGACGATCGCATAGTCGTAGCGCTTCTCTAACATCGAGCCGAGCGCCAACAACGGCATCGGCACGCGATATTTACCGTTGGCCGTGCGCGGAAAATAGAGGATAATGTCAGAGGCGTTGTGCATCTATTAATAAGATTTTGTAGCACAGGCATTCTGCCTGCTTCTTTTTGCCCAGCCTTGCGGGGAAAGCCTGCGCTACGCTATGATTTGCGCGATGTAGTTTTTTACCAAACCGAAGCCCTGCCGTAATTGAATGCGTGCGTCGGCAACAGATCGCAGATCGCGCAAACGCCGCCACAGATAATGCGAGTTAAAATAAAACTCGCGAACGGCGCGTTGATGCATGGCGTTAATTTGCTCGCGTGACAAGGTCAACGTCGGCATGGCCACTTCGCCGCCCGATTGATCCATTACGCGCAGATCCGGCGAAATCAGTTTTTGCGCAAGCGCCTGTTGGCGCAAGGGCGTGCCCATGCGCGGCACGGCGACATTGAATGACGCGTAATCGCAGCGCACTTTTCTGAAAAAATCGAGCGTGCATGTAAAAGAAGCCTCGGTTTCTTCGGGCAAGCCAATAATCACCGTGGCGACGGTGCGCAAACCGTGCGTGGCGCAACGCTGAAAACCGGCGAGAACCTCGTCGCGG
>CAYUVM010000350.1:0-5398 GCA_964447935.1 uncultured Cytophagia bacterium
ACGCTCGCGCACGGAATTGCAACACCAAGTGGATTGGGTGAAAAAGACATTCGGTTCGGCTTCATTAGTAGAGCCGTTCTTAAATGATCGCGAGTTTCAAGTGGCGGTTTGGGGAAATCACAAATTGCAGGCGCTGCCGCCGATGGAGCTGGATTACTCCGAGTTTACCGAATTGAGCGATCGGCTCTACACCTTTGATTCAAAGTTTAATCCCAGTTCGCCGGGATGGTTTGGCATTAAGTGGCATTGTCCGGCGCCGGTGGCTGAAAATTTGCGCGAGGAACTATCGCGGGTGGCGATGGCAGCATTTCGCGCGGTGCGCTGCCGTGATTATGCGCGTTTCGATATCAGGCTGTTCAACGGCAAGCCGATGATTTTAGATGTGAACCCCAATCCTGATCTTGATCCGGCCTCGGTTTTTCCGGCGGCGGCAGAAACCATCGGGATGAATTACGGCAGCTTGGCATTACGCATTCTCCACCTCGCGTCGATGCGTTTACGCCGGCGGCTGGCCGTGCACAAAACCAAGAAGGCCAAAGGGCGGCGTCTCAAAGTTGCGGCTTAAATCTCTTCCCAAAATAAAAATCCCACAGAATAATTTCAGTGGGATTTTTATTTTGCAGAGGCTTGACGGTTAAATTAGATTCACCGAAGTTTACCTCAAAAATCTTTGGCAAAATAATTTATCATCATTTTGCCGAAAAAATTTAATTCCCCGCCTGCGCCATTAACTCTTCCGGTTTATAATACGTGTGCAACACCAGCAACACGGCAATGTCCATCAACACTTGCTCGCGCCGCGTCGGCAAATAACGCAGTTGGCGGCCGCGCGCAAACGCTACGAAATTACGCAGCTCTTGCCGAATGCGCGCCCGATCAATGCCCGCCCACCAGTAATCAATGCGATCAACAAGATACGGCGAATATTCGGATAGCAGATCGGCGAGTTTTTTTCCCTTGCGCACCCGCCCAAAAACGTCAATGAGTGAATGCGACACCGGCAACAAATCATTCGACGTGTCTTTCAGACGGTTCAATACTTCCGGGCTGGTGAGCGGAATGGCATTCAGCGCAAAGCGGCGCGCATTTTTGGTTCGCGGAATCACGGCCATGGCGTAATAATAACCTTCCTTCTTTTCCCTGTCAACACTCCACCAGCGTTCCGCCAATGCCGTGCGAGAATAGGTAGAGGTTGTTGCGCCACGGTGGCCGCCGTACGGATCAAGCACAATGATGGTTTTTTCCGTCGAGCCGGCCGCCAAAACCCAATGGTCAAAATTGTCCACGCAAAGAATGACTGGATGGTTTTGCGCATGTTGTTCTCGCAACCAGGTCAATGCGGCTTTGCGATCGGATTTATGCGGCCATTGCGCTTCCAACCCTTCATAGCCCAACCGCCGCAAAGCTCGCCGCAGGCCCGATTCATCCGTGCCATTCCACCAGCGCGTGCCGCAAGCCTGCTTAATCTCATCAAAAGAGACTTTGGCATTACCCAGCAAATACAAAGAATTCGAGACGCAAGTGGGGCCGCAGCTATACTCGTCCGGTTGTTTGGTGAGTCCCATATATTTAGCCCGACTGCTCGGGAGCTTAATTTCTTGTTTTTATTTAAATCAAAATCATAACAATTTCATTCAAAACACCGCCATAATATAACAAACCCAAGCGTTCGAATCAATCCCCTTGAAAAATTTTTTTGAGCATGGGGTAATTGGAGGGGGAAAGTCAATACAAACTTATATTAATATTAGGCTTAATTAAAAGCCAGCTCAGCCCAAAAATGCTTGGCTATGCAATACAATCAATAAAAAAGTCGCGCTGCCGTAAGAAACGATGGGCACGAAAACGGCTTGGGAGTTTAACTTGTAAATTTTTCGGTTTTAAAAATGATGTCACTTTATTGAGTAAAGCATCGAGGTTGGATGATTTAATAAGGAAAGCATCTGCTGCCCAGCGGCGGGTCTGTTGCTGAGAATAAGGGTAAGCGGTATTGATAATGATCGGCAGGCGACGGTTTTCCTGATGCCGGCAAGTGGAGATCTGCTGAAGGAGATCATTTTCGCTCACATCAGGCAGACTGACGTCAACGACGGCAAGATCAAACCGGCGGTCTCGAAGCTTTACCAAGGCTTCGCGCCCGTTGTGCGCGCAGGAAACGGCGTAGCCGTGGGCTTCCATCTCCATGCGATATAGCAAGCAATGCCGCACATTCGCATCTACCACCAAAACCTGAGGTGGTAAAAGCTCGGTTTCAGGTAACATACCCTTTTATCCTCATGGCAGTTTTCCAAAAGAACGAAGTAATTGCAATTTAAAAACAATAACTTACGGCACGTCAATTCTGTTCAAAAACAAAATAAATGTACTTACAAAAATGTAAAAAAGCAAGTGACAAAACTGTTACATTTTATTAAAATCCTATTATCGAATTTTATTGGCACAAAAAAAACTCCCACTGAAATTTTCCTTTTCCAGTGGGAGTCAGAATTTCTAAAAAACTCAGTTCATCCGCCCGGTTAAGGTCGCAGCCGAAGCATCAAGCGATTGTCCAACGATGAAGCCGCAGGGGGTTGCTGAATGCGTCCATAAAGATCAAACACGACCCAGGTGCTGCGATCTTCGGGATGAAATGCCATGCGCGCCTGCTGGAAATTCCCAAGATTGAGCGTAATGTTTTTCGAATCGGGAATGTAAACTTTTGGAAATTTCATAATCATGCGTGGCGGGTTGTCCAGAAAGCTAACGACATAATTCAGCTTGCCGTTACCAACCACAGAAACCGTCGAGTCACCCACAGTTTGCACGGTTTCAATCTTTGAACCTTCTGGCACGACGGGCTGATTGTCGCCAGTATAGAGGAGGAATTCGACCCGACGGTTGCGCGCGCGTGATTGCTCAGTATTGTTATCGGTAATCGGTTTCCATTCGCCGTAAGGCACGGGCATGAAGAAACGGCTGTTGTTAATGCCGTGCCGCGTCAGGAAGTCCATCACGCTGGTCATGCGGGACTCGGACAGCTTCATGTTATATTCATCTGTGCCGGTGTTATCGGCATGCCCAGAAATATGCACCTTCGCTTCCGGATACGTCTCCAAAATCTCCTTGACCTTGAACATCGTCGGATATTCGTTGGTGCGAATAAAAGACTTGTCCAGGTCAAAGTTGATGCGCAGCGTCATCAACACGTTGCCTTTTTCTTCCGGCTTCACTTCGATCTTGCCTTCGCTCGATTCAGCAATCTTTTTGGCCTTTTCGAGGCGCGCTGCCATCTCCGCTTCCATCGCTTTTAAGCGCCGTTCGGTTTCTTCCGCTGAGAGGCGCGCTTCTTCCGCTGCCTGGCGGGATTTTTCGGCATCTTCGAGCGTTTGCTGCGCGGCCAAACGCGCTTTCTCGATATCCGCCATTTCTTGGGTCATTTGCGAGCGAATGGCGATAAGCTGGCCGGCATCCGATTTCACTTTGCCAAAGTTAAAGGAGAGTGAAAAGCGATGCGCCTGCGAATCAAAAGTCGTGAGCGGGCTGTAGGCATAATCCAACTCGGTGCTGGAGCCGCCGAGCCATTCCATGGGAATAATCACGCCAAAACCGGCGCCCCAACGGGAAAGTTCGGTATCGTGAAATTTGTAGCCGCCGCGCACGGCAAAAACATTGGCAATGCGCAATTCCGCTCCGGAGTATACCCGCACTTTTTTATCGGCACTATCGAGCAGTTTCGCGACGTCGGCGCCGAGATTGAGTTTGAGCTGGCGGTCCCCTTCCGCATTCAACCCGCCAAACGGCAAGCGCAGCGCCACGCCGCCGCGCATCGTTTCCGGCAACAGCGAAGCCTGATTGATAAATTGAATTTTGCCGACGGTGAAATTCTGCAGCGTCGCGCCGAAATTCAAATGTTTGAGCACGAATAAAGCGCCGACATCTATGCCCGTCGCGCTCGTCGAAACGCCGCCGAGATCTTGCCGGATAAATTTCACGCTCGCGCCGAAGGTGAGTTTGTTATTGAAAACCGGCAGCGGCCGACCATAGCCGAAGGACAACACAATGTCATTGCTCTGCGGGCTGGAACCGAGTTGGTCAAAATCACTGTTTAAACCCAGCACTTTGCCTTCGTCGAAATAAATCAAATTAAACCCCAACACACCGAGATTGGAAGGCAACGGGAGCGCTCCCTCCAGCGCTCCCTGCTGTGTGTCATCAATCCATTTATGAAAATGCAGCGACAACAACGTGTTTTGCAAATTGCCGAGGCCGCCGACATTGTAGCGCATCACATTCACATCATTTGCCAGCGCCGTAAACGCTTCGCCCATCGCCACCTGCCGTGCATACGGGCTGATGGAGAGAAACGTCGCGCCATATTTACCGGATCCGGATTGCGCGAACGCGGAAGCGGTGACCAATAAACCGGCACCGAACGCCAAATTTGTAATGTATCGTCGAAAATTTTTCATAAGGAATCTAAATGTTTGCTTGACATAAGGAGTCAAGTTCGACTTGGCACAATCGGATACCTAATTTTGTAGTCTTCGGCTGCGCAAGTCGGACTTTATTCACACTTTGTTATTGCACAATCACAAATTTTCGCATCGCCGTGGTTTCCTGGGTCGCCCCGGAAGCGGCATCGGTATAGCGCAAATATACTTTTGCCCAGTAGGTACCAGAGGCCACCACATCGCCGGCCTCGTTGCGCAAATTCCACCAATTACTGCCTCGTTGCGTCGCCGCCACCTGGCCCCGGCTGATTACACTCTGAAACGGCAGATTCACGCCTTCCAGCGCTCGCACCCGCTCGCCGGCAAGGTTGTAAATTTCAATACGCTTAATGAAAACGTCGCCATTGTTCGCTACCACGCCCAGGCGCAAACCGTCGTTGACGTTAGCGTGTTGTTTCGTGTTATACGGGTTGGGCGCCACAAAAAAATCAAATGCGCGGTTGCCGGCCAGGGTGCGCAGTTTCGGCTCATCCAGGGCAGCTCGCACTTGCACCAAAACTTGCAATAAGGTGTCATCCAAATCGCGGAACTCCACGCGCACTTGATCGCCGCCATTCACTTGCAGCTTGCCGTCACCGTCCAAACTGGCACTGCGCACAATCGGAATGCCGACGCGGCTGCGAAATTCACCGGTATCAAAAAGCTGCGTCGTGGCATTGACCACTTCGTACAGCGTTAAGTTTTCGGTATCAGTATTTTGCGTGCTCACAAATTTGACCACCACTGAATCACGCGCCGACGAAAGATCGCGATCGGTTTCATCGGTGAGATGCACATAAAGCTCGTCATTGACCGAAACGGTGTCAACTCTCGCACCGCTGATTCTCTCGATTTGAATCTTGCCTTTGACGTTTTGAATCAACAACACGCGCGCCGAGCTTTTGTCCAACGGATCGGTCGGATCGGTA
>CAYUVM010000351.1:0-5386 GCA_964447935.1 uncultured Cytophagia bacterium
TTTGTTGTGGGGAAATTATGCGAAAGAAAAGGCGCAGTTCATCGATCACAAAAATCATGTGATTATTCAATCGGCGCATCCGTCAACACTTTCGGCGCACAACGGTTTTTTCGGCAGCCGGCCGTTTTCAAAAACGAATGCGGCGTTGCGAAAATTTGGCGTGCGGGAGATTGACTGGCAGGTTCCGGAGAAATGACTTATTTTTGCCGTTTCCAAAAGTAATAGACCAACCCACCCACTGCTAACAAAATAAGGCCCGCCCAGGCCTGCGCCGGGCGCTCAACCAAGGTATTCAACACAAACCAGATTGATAAAGCCACAAAAAAAATCGGCGTGAGCGGATAACCGGGCGTTTGATAAGCGCCGGACGCCGAGCGCTTGCGAAAGATAAATACGCTGGCCGCCGCCAGTGCGAAGAAAATCCAATCAGTAAACACCACATACGAAATCAAATCTTCAAAAGTGCCCCAAAACAAGATTAACACGATCGCCCAAAGCGATTGCAAGAGAATGGCAAACACCGGCGTGTGAAAGGTCGGATGAACTTCTGCAACTTTTTTGAAGAACACGCCGTCATTGGCCATCGCATAATAAATCCGTGGCGCCGTGAGTGTGTAAATTCCGGCAGTGCCAAAAGTTGAAATGAAAATTGTCAATGCAATCAAACGGGCGCCGGGATCGCCGAGAATTTTGCCAATGGCGTCCGCAGCGAGCCGCGGTGACGCGGCCATTTCCGCTGGCGACAGAAGAAACATATACGCCACATTGATGAGCAGATAAATGAGGGTGACGGCAAGCGCACCGAATATCATCGCGCGCGGGATCGTGCGCTGCGCGTTTTTTGCTTCGCCGGCAAGATAACTGGCGTGTTGCCAGCCGCCGTAGGACCACAACACCCCGACCATTGCAATGGCCAGCGCGCTGCCGAGCCCATTTGGCAAATCACCCAGCGGCGCGGTAAAATCCGTGGTCTGGCTCGAACCGCCTCCGAGCCCCACAATAATCAATCCGACAATTCCAGCGAGCTTGAGTAGAGTAAAGACATCGGAAAACACCCCGCCGGCTTTGACACCGACAATATTGATAAGAGTCACGATGATAATACCGGTGATCGCAACCATTTTTGTTCCCAGCGGGCTTAAATCCACAAAGTAACCAAAATATCTCGCAAAGGCCACACTCAGCGCCGCGATGCCGCCGGTATTGATGACTAACAAATAACTCCAGCCATAGAGAAATCCTGCGAAACTTCCATAGGCTTCTTTGAGATAAACATACACGCCGCCGGCGCCCGGCATTTTGGCCCCGAGTTCGGCAAATGTGAGCGCACCGGATAGCGCCATTAAGCCGCCAACAATCCAGACAAGTAACGCCCATTTCGGCGATGGTAACGCATGAATAATGGACGACGGCGTCAGAAAAATTCCCGAGCCAATCGTCGAGCCGATGGCAATCATCGTCATGTCGAAGAGCGTGAGTTTTTGTTTGAGCTGAGACATGTTTGTCGTTTCGCCTTCAGACGTTAAATGTTTGAATTGGGAAATTAGCGCGCTGAATGAAAATTTTTCTTAAAGTCTATATTTTGTCCCTGAAGGAGCGGCTACAAGCTTCGCGCGTGGCTTCGAAAGCCAACTTGATTTCTTCCGGCGAATTGTAAAAATGCGGTGAGTAGCGTAATTTGCCATCGCGCAAGGAAATTGTAATTTTTTGCGCGCTGATATGTTGGAACACGGCGTTCACGTCAATTTTTGCCGGCAATTGTATTGTCACGATGCCGGCGCGTTCTTTTGCGGAGATGGGAGATAGCAGTTCGATACCGTCGAGATTTTGTAATTCATCGGTAAGTATTTGTGTTAATGCTAAAATGTGATTTTCAATTTCTATTGAACCAAACTCCAACAGCGTACGCAACGCGGCGTGCATGGCCCAGATGCCCGGAATGTTCAGCGTACCACCTTCGTAACGCCGGGCAGAGGCGGACAGCGGTTGATCGAAGTTAAAAAAATCCCATGGATCGTGTGCGGCAAGCCAGCCAACGTGTTGTGGCGTGATCTTTTCCTGTAGGGCTTCGGTCAAATAGAGAAAACCCGTGCCATGCGGCGCCATCTGCCATTTTTGGCAGCCAGCAGCGAGCGCATCGATTTTCATTTTTTGCACATCGACTTGAACACCGCCAACCGCCTGAATGCCATCGACCACGAAAAAGACGCCGCGCTGCCGGCAGAGATCACCGATAGCCGCCATGTCGGCGCGATACCCGGTGAGAAATTGCACGGCGCTCAATGCCACCACCCGCGTGCGAGGAGTCAGCGCGGCTGCAATACTCTCGGGTGTAATTTTACGGTCGGGGCATTTCAAAAAGTCCAACTCGACGCCGCGCCGCCGCAGCGGTAAATAGGGGTAAACGTTGGCAGGAAATTCCATTTCATTCAAGATCACCCGATCGCCGGATTGCCATGGTAGACCCGAGGAAACAATATTGAGCGCTTCCGAAGTACTGCCGACGAGCGCGATGCGGCTTGGCGATTCGGCATGAATGAGTTTTTGCACAAACCCGCGACACTCATCTTTCTTTTTCACATCATCAGGATAATTATCAATCCAACCACAGGAGCGCTCATGCAAATGTGTCGTCATCGCCTCGACCACGCGTAACGAAAGGGGGGAAGTGGCAGCGTGATTCAAATAAACTTTGCCTTGGGCAATATGCGGAAAGAGGCCCCGGGCTTTGGCCAGCACATGGGGCGGGAGTATTTTACCGACAGAAGATGGTTCGGCCATAAATAATTTTCAATCAGATGCGGGAAAATGTTTTAGCAACAACTCAAGTAAACCGGTGGGATAAAGAATGGCGCGCTGTTCTTTAAAATCGGCAAGGGGCTTCCAGAGTGCTTGAAAGGCCTGGCCGTCATCCTCATAACCGGTGAGGAGATCTTTTTGGTAGAAGGCTGGATTGGCGAAGCTCGTTTCATAACAACACACGATTTCGTGCCCGGTTTTACCCTGATACGTAAAAATATTTTCCAGTACGCCAAGATAGCGCGCACCGTCAAGTTCAACGTCAAATTCTTCGCGAAATTCACGCACGAGTGTGGCATTGCTGGGTTCACCAAACTCAATGCCGCCACCCGGCGGGCGATAGAATGTTTCATTTTTCACCGCGTCATAACCTTCGCAAACAAAGAGACGGCCCTCGTGCAGAATGATGCCGATGGCCAATGGCCGGATTTGTCCTGTGGGTTTACGTGATTCTTCTTCCGGCAGGACCTCGGCATCATGAAATTCAGCAATAATCGCGCGTGCTCTTTCGTAATCACTGCGGGCAATCAAAATTTTTACAGCGCCAACGCCTCCGGGCGCAATATACCACGGCGCAATGGCGCCCATCATTTCGTCGCGCAGAAACGAAGGAATGCCATATTCTTCCAGCAGGCTTTTCACAAATCCGGTTTCAATTGCGTCGCCGGCATGAACGACCACGAGATCATTGGGTGGTGGCATTTTTTCTCTAAAAAGTTTTTATCAAAAATCGAATAATGTCACAAAGTACATTACGACGAGCCAAAAGTCAAGAGCCGCGCTGGCGATTTTTGACGCAGGCGAAGTAGGATTTTATTGAAAAAGTCCTTGACTTTAAGCATAAGATTTTTAAATTATAAATACTTCATATATTAAATATCAGAGTAGGAATAAATTTTAAAAAGGCTTTGTTTCATAATAATGAAAGAGCGTTTGACCCGCGGCGCCTTGTTAAATCGCGACGGCTATCCGGAATGCCGCAAAGACGCTTTGAAGCTGTGGGTGGTGTTGGCGCGCTGCTTCAATACGTTTGCGCAAAATGAAGCGCACCATCTGAAAGAATTCGATTTGACGCCGCCGCAGTTTGGCGTGCTGGAAACCCTGGCGCATCTCGGCCCGATGAAGATGTGCGAGATCGGCACGAAACTGCTCATGAGCGGCGCCAATGTTACCGGCGTGGTCGACCGCCTGGAAAAGAAAGGCCTAGTGCAACGCGTGATGGACGCGGAGGACCGCCGCATGTTTTTGATTCATTTGACCGATGAAGGGAGCAAGCTGATCACCAAATTTTTCCCGCGACATGCCGAACAAATTGAAGCGTTCACGGGCGTGCTCTCCACCAAAGAGCAACGCCAGTTGACGGCGCTGTTGAAGAAGCTTGGCAGGGCGCCACGTCGGCAAGGTGCAAGTGTGCTGGATTGAGATAGCAAATTTAGCGAATGCAAAAATAAAAAATAAATCGTTCAATTAATTTTCACTTTATTCCTTCAAGGAGGATTCATGCGTTTCACCAAAATAGTTCTGTCGTTGTTTACCTTGTTCGCGGCCAATAGCTTTGCACAGGAAAAACTGGATATCGACGCCTCACACTCGAACGTCAATTTCATGGTCCGGCACATGGTGGTCGCCAAAGTGTCTGGAGGCTTCAGAGAGTTTTCCGGCACGATCCTGTATGATGAAAAGGATATTACAAAATCTTCGGTTAATGTCGCAATCAAGGCAAAGAGCATCAACACGCAAAATGAACGCCGTGACGGTCATTTGCGCAGCCCGGATTTTTTCAATACTGACACCGACTCAATGATCACCTTTGTGAGCAAAACCATTAAGAAAAGAAGTGACGGTTTTGTGGCTACCGGCGATTTGACGATTCGTGGTGTCACTAAGACGGTAGATCTCCCATTTCAAATTCTCGGCGTGCACAAAGGGGTTCTGGGTATTGAGGCAACCTTGACCATCAATCGCTTTGATTATGGCGTGAAGTGGGATAGAGCGTTGGATGACGGTAATCTGGTTGTCGGCAAAGACGTACAAATCAATATCACCATCGAAGCGAAACCGCCGAGAAAACAATAATGCTGTTTTCCGGCAACTAGGCGTTATAAATTTTGACGGTATATTAAATCCCGCGGCAACTTTCTTGAATTTGAGTTGCAGCGGGATTTTTATTTTGTTACCTTGAAAAAATTGCGTGAAACTAACAGAGGAAAAGAGAAGCATGAAACGGCTATTAGCAGAATACTGGACTGGAAAAACAGTGCTCATCACCGGCGCGTCGTCCGGCCTCGGCTATGCCCTTGTCGAAGCGTTGGCGCCGTATCGTGTACATTTTTGTTTATTGAGCCGGCGCGTCGAGCCGATGCAGGAATTAGCCGCAAAATTTGCCAACAGTGGCAGCCAATTTTGGCTCCGTGCTTGTGATGTGCAGAAACGGCCGGAAGTGGAGGCGGCGATTGCAGATTTTGTCAAAGTCGCGGGCCGCTTGGACGTGGCGTGGGTAAATAGCGGGATTGGCGGCGAAACCTCTTATCGCAAATGGGATTGGCAGCGTGTTGAGAGTTTGATTGACACCAATCTCAAAGGCGCC
>CAYUVM010000352.1:0-5381 GCA_964447935.1 uncultured Cytophagia bacterium
AATAAATAACTTGAAATTTTTGATCCAGCGCGCGGCGCAAGCCCCAGCCGACCAGTTCATTGTGATTCAATTCCGGAAAAACATTGTGCCACGACAGAATTTCGGCGTTCTCGCAGAACTGTTCCTTCCAGCGCCACGCCACGGTTTCATAAATCTCCGCCGCATAAATCAACGGCAAACGTTCCGCGAGCGCCAAGGCTAACGATTTGGCTAAATTTTCCGGCGCGGGATGAGTGGGATGATAACGCTGTTCTAATTTTTCCAACACCGCGATGGCTTCGTTAATATCCGGTATCGGATCGGCAATAAAACCGCAGGCGTGCAATGTTTTTAATATCGGCACCAGCAAATGCACCAGTGCTGAACGCGGCGGGAAACCTGCCGGCAAAGAAAATTTTGTTAAGCCGTTCTTTTCCGCCAGGGCGCCAATTTGGCCGCCAGAAGTGACACAAACGATTTGCGCTCCGCGTTGTAGCGCCTGTTGAAAGGTCGACAACGTTTCTTCCGTGTTGCCGGAATAACTGGAGGCAATAACGAGTGTGTGTGGATCGGCAAATTGCGGCAAAGCATACGAACGGCAAACGGTGAGCGGAACCGGAAGTTGATTGTACGCCAAACTTTTTACCAGCTCGCCGCCAATGGCGGAGCCGCCCATGCCCACAATAACAATGTTGCGGATGCGCTCGACTTGCAGCTTGACGGGCACAGATTTTACGCGTTCCGCGGCTTCGCGAAAATGCTGCGGCATACTCATCACGCGTCCGAGCATGTCGGCGCGGTCAATCTTATTGACCGCCGCGGCGGTTAGATTTGTCGTAGTTGTCATAGCGCGATGTCCTTAAATCGGGGCCGCATGTACTGCCGGATAAAATCGGTAATTTCTTTGGCCGTGGTAAAGGTGAGCGCTTTCTGCGCCATTTTTTTTGCTTCGCGAAAATTGGTTTGGCGAATCATCTTTTTAATTTCGGGCACATCGAATGGACTGACGCTCAACTCGTCGATGCCCATGCCAATCAGCAACGGCGTGACGAGACGGTCCGCTGCCATTTCGCCGCACATGCCGACCCACACCCCTTGAGTGTGGCCGGCGTCAATCACATTTTTAATTACACGCAGCACGGCCGGATGCAAATTTTCATACAAATGCGCGATGCGATCATTGCCGCGATCGACGGCGAGCAGGTATTGCACCAAGTCGTTGGTGCCGATGCTGAGAAAATCAACACGCGCCGCGATGGCATCTGCCATCAGCGCGGCAGACGGCACTTCAATCATCACGCCGACCTCGGTGTGCGGTGTTAGTTTCTGTCCGCGTTTATCCAACTCGCTTTGCGCTTTTTTAATCAAAGCCAGCGCCGCCTCCAATTCGGTGATCGAAGAAATCATCGGCAATAGAATTCGAATATTGCCACTGGTGTTGGCGCGAAGAATTGCTTTAATCTGTGTGCTAAAAATTTCCGGTTTTTCCAGGCTAATTCGAATAGCGCGCCAACCCAACATCGGATTTGCTTCCGGAGGAATATCGAGACAGGCTGGGCATTTGTCCGCGCCCAGATCCATCGTGCGAATAATTACGGGATGCGGCTTGACCGCCGCGGCAAAGCGTTGATACTCGCGATATTGTTCTTCTTCAGACGGCAAGGTGGAGCTGTTTAAATACAGATACTCCGTACGCAACAAGCCGATACCGGCGGCGCCATGTTGCATGACCGCGTCGACTTCATCGGCAAACTCCACATTTGCCGAAAGTACCAAATGGCGGTGATCGCTGGTAACCGCAGGCAAATCGCGAAGCTGAGCGAGTTTTTTGATTTTAGTTTCGCGCTTGCTCTGTTCCATTCGATAATGCGCCAAGGTTGGACGGTCGGGATTGACCAGCACGACGCCCTTGTCGCCGTCGACGATAAGCGAATCGCCATTTTTGATGAGGCTGGAAAGATGTTGCAGACCGACCACCGCGGGAATACCGTACGACCGCATCAGGATGGCGGCATGGGAGGTCTTGCCGCCGAAATCCGTGGCAAAAGCTTTGATCTTGTGCCGGTCGGAGGCCAAAGTTAGCGATGGCGTCAATTCGCGCGCGACGATGATCATCGCTTCGGAGGCGTGTTCGAGCCGTTGCGCCGTTGCACCGTACAGGTGTTGCAGCACGCGGCGTTTGATGTCGCGCACGTCGGCAACGCGGTCGCGGAAAATTTTATCTTTTTTGCCGAGTTGATCGGCATATTGATCGAGATGCTGCGCAAAAGCCGTCGCGGCATTGAGGCATTGATTGCGAATGAGCGTAAAAACTTCTTCGAGAAAATACGGGTCTGCGAGCATCATCCGATGAAACTCGAAAATCCGTGCGTGCTCCTTGCCAATTTTTTTCTCAGTCCGCGCGCCGTCATGATGCAAATCATCGAGGGTTTTAGCAATCGCGTTTTGCAGCCGCTTAATTTCTTCGGGGACTTCGGGTTCGGCAATTGTCCGGGTTTCTATTTTAAAGCGATCATCCGGCACCAGAAACACTTTGCCAATGGCGATTCCCGGCGAGGCGGAAACACCCGATAACACGACCCGGGTTTTGGCCGCGGTCGCGGCCAGAGCCGGTTTCTTTTTCGGCATGGCATCAAACACGAAACAACTCAACTTTATTTACTTCCAGTGCACGGCTTGGGCATGGCAAAAAATATTTTCCGATTTTACTCTTCTTCAAATTTTTTGTCAAACAACTCGACAAGAGCGGCGAGCAGTTGTTCTTCGTCAGCGCCGTTAGCAGCGAGGGTCAATTCAGTTCCCTGCGCGGCCGCCAGCATCATCACCCCCATAATGCTTTTGCCGTTAACTACTTGCTGGTCGCGATGAATATGCAAATCCGATTTAAACGACGCGGCTTTTTGCACGAGTTTGGAAGATGGGCGCGCATGTAGACCCATCTTGTTGAGCACAACAATTTTCCGTTCAGTCATCAGGACTTCCGCTTCAAAATCATTTCCACAAAACCGTGCAGGGCGGCGGTGTCAACCGTGGGTTCGAGGCGCTGCAGACACTGTTGTGCCTCCTGCAAATGCTCCTGTAGCGCCGCCTCTGCGGCAGCCAACGCGCCGGCATCGTTAAAAGTTTGCTGCGCTCGCAAAACTTCGCTATCGGTAATTTCAGTCTTGCGGAAAATTTGCTGTAACGCATCGCGATGCGCCGGTTTGCCAAACGTCATCGTATGGACATAAAGAAAAGTTCGCTTGCGTCTTTTAACGTCGCTGCCGAAATCCTTGCCGAGTACCGCTTGCGACACGGTAATGTCAAACAAGTCGTCCTGAATTTGAAAGGCCAGTCCGAGGTTCTCGCCGAACTGGCGGACGAGGCGCACTTGCGCGTCCGGTGCGCCTGCCAGCAGCGCCCCCATCTCGGTGCAAATCGAAAAGAACCGTGCGGTCTTTTGCCGGATCATGTGCAGATATTGCTTCATTGTCACGCTGGCGGCATGCTCAAAATCATGGTCATGGCATTGGCCTTCGCATAATTCAATAAGGCCGTCGGTAAAGACCTGCGCCACGCGCTGGATGTTTGGCGATGACGTTCGCAGCAGACTGCGGTAAGCCAGCGTCAACAGCCCGTCCCCAGAAAGCAGGGCAATATCAGTATCCCATTTGCAATGCACGGTAGGCCGGCCGCGTCGCGTTGTATCGCGATCCATAATGTCATCATGGACTAACGTGTAATTATGCATCAACTCAACTGCCGCGGCAGCGGGTAACGCCGTCTCGACACGCCCATTGAGGGTTTCGCAAGCAAGCAAAAGTAGAATAGGCCGTAGCCGCTTGCCGCTCCCTGCCATTGCATAATGAATCGGCGCATACAGATTTTTCGGCTCACTGGTTGATGCGGGCGGTAATATCGTTTCAATATATTGATTGACCCGATCTTTGTAAATTGCGAACTTTTTCTCTAACACCATGTAATCAGAAGGTAGCTATTGAATTTGAAGCATGGCAAGCCAAACGCCCTTTAAACATAAGTTTTAAAATTACGTAAATGAACACTCAGAAGCAAGAAAAAGTTTAGCGAGGCAACGGCGGGGGAAGGCAGAATTGCACTATTCATTGGCAGCTATATTTTGAGATGGAATAATTACAAATCCGCTTGACTTTTTCGAGAGAGACATTAAATTAAACAACAGCCGCAATTGTTCATTCTTCTGAAAAAGATGCGGTTGTGGCGGTGCAGGGGAAATAAATTTTCAGAATAAAAATCCTCTGAAAATAATGTTGCGTAAGACAATTGCTTTTATTATATTGCAAACATTCGAAGATGAACGGCTTGGGCAAAGTGGAAGCAAAAGCCCGGCAGTGATGGCAGAGTTGTAGATTAGATTTTATTCCCTGCATAAAATTCAGGCTGGAGAGCTTTGATCGAATGACTTACATTATCGCTGAACCCTGTGTCGATGTGCGTGATCGGGCCTGCGTAAAAGTTTGTCCAGTCGACTGCATCTACGAGATTGAGTCCACGCAATTGAAGCCCGGCGATCCCGGTTATAAAATGACCTTGTATATTCACCCCAGCGAATGTATCGATTGTGGCGCCTGCGAACCGGAGTGCCCGGTGGAAGCGATTTTCCCCGAGAGCGAAGTCCCCGAAAAATGGAAAGAATATATCGATTATAACTACGCCGCCTTTGGCGTGGATCGTACCTAAATGGATTAGACTGTGCATTATTCAACCCTTTTAACTTTTTAGCCGCCGGAGATCATTTATGACTTACATCATTGCAGAACCTTGTTTGGACACCACGGATACCGCCTGTGTGGGAGCATGCCCGGTCGACTGCATCTATCTGAATAACGAAGAGTATGAAAAATCATTGGGCAAAGCCAAGCCGGTCAGCGATCCGGTGAAGGATGCCAATGGCAACCTTATGAATATTTTGTTCATCCATCCGCAAGAATGCATTGATTGCGGCGCCTGCGAACCGGAATGCCCGCCTGCCGCCATTTTTAAGGATGATGCGGTTCCCGCGAAGTGGGATCAATATACGACGTACAATTATCAAGCCTTTGGTTTAGAGCGTCCGTAATACTTTTAAAAAGCGAAAACGCATGGCCGTTGTAGTTCCGGGAACGGCCAATGCCCGCATTGCTGCGCAAGAGTGATGGCCCCGAGGTCTGGTCTCTATCCTTGCTCTCGGGCTGCTTCCAATATCGAAGTACAGAAGCGCTGTGTCAATAATAACGTTTATCGCTTTTGTCCTGCCGCCGGTGGGCGAAATCGGCGCTTGAAAATTTTAGGTTGCCGGTGTTCAATTTGAAATTTTCAATAGTCCTCCGCTTATGGTAAAATGTAAAAGCATTTATGATAAACCGATGCCCGACGACGGCGCGCGGGTTTTTGTCGATCGATTG
>CAYUVM010000353.1:0-5375 GCA_964447935.1 uncultured Cytophagia bacterium
TCTTGCCCGCATTGATTTTGACGGCTTGACTGTACGGCCCAATCGCCGAGGGCGCATGGGTGGTTTTGACAATTTCGCGCATGGGTTATTTTTCCTTAAAAATAAAAACTTTCTAACATTTGTTTGCATCATTTTCTGACAAAACCATCGTGTATCAGAATACTCTCGTCTGCTTCGTACAAAGTCCTAATATGAACATTTGTCGGAGCAATTTCATCATACCAAAAATTCAAAGTAAAATCAAGAGAAAACTCGTTCTTGAACCTAAGACGCAAATTTTTGCTTGCGTTTCTCGCGCCGCATGGCGAAATTTATAAACCGGTTGGGCCGGCAACTGGCGTACCGGCAAACAGGCGAGCGACGAAAATTTAACCCGTCAAGGAGTATTCATGACGCAGGCATTATTGGTTTTGATTGTAACTTTGAGCTGGAGTTGGCTTGGCGATATAACATTGGGACAACGGCGACTTGGACAAAGCCGCGTACAGACCGCTGTACAGCAACGGCGGGAGAGGAGACAGGCCGAGTTGTTGGTGGAAGAAGGGGCGAGATTGTTGAAGGCGGGCAAGAAAATTTTGGCGATAGAAAAATTTAACCGGGCTCTACAACTGCATCCACAAAATGACCAGGCCCATGCTTACTTGGCGCAAGTGGCCTGGAATGATCAACGCGCCGTAACCGCGAAACAGCATGTTGCCGAAGCGCTAAAATATAATCCGGAGAATGTGCGCGCCCATTTGCTGGCCGGACAAATGTTTTTTAGCGAAGGCAAAAGTTTGGCCGCCTACGATCATTGGCGTAAAGCCTCGGCCAAGGCCGTGGACGAACAAGATAAACGCGAGTTGAGCAAATTGCTGGTTCGGTTGCGTGAAAAGCAGCCAACGTGGTTTGGAAACGTTAAATCGGCTTCGTCCTCCAATACACCATCGGCCAAGAGCACGAAACCGGCTCCTGGTCCCGCCGTGAATACCTTATCAACCGCATCTTCTCCAACCCCGGCCAATGGCGTTCGTCCGAATTTAGCCGTATTTACTTTTGATGAAATTTCGCCGCAACAACCGGAGCAGGGATGGGGCGCGTCGCTGGCGGAGATGCTTAGCACCGCGTTGATCAATTCCGGCAACTACCGGCTCGTCGAACGCAAACAATTACAGAAGATTTTAGAAGAGCAGGCGCTTGGCCAAAGTGGCGCGTTGGATTCTGAAACGGCAGTCGTGGTTGGAAGAATTATGAGCATTGATGCGATTGTGGTTGGCAGCATCAGCACGTTGACGAATGCGGTGGAAGCGGATGCGAGAATTTTGAACGTCGAGACCGGCGAAGCGATTGCCGCAACGCATTCCCGCGCCGCTTCGGCAGATCAGTTGCGCCAGATTGCGGAAGCACTGGCCAAGGAAATCAATCAACACGCGGCGATGGTGCCGGCGCGGGTCATGGCGGATACCAGCGCCAGCTCGGGGTTGAAGAAGTAAAAAGGCATTTGTGACGGGCAACTATTACTGGTTTCTATTGTTTTGGGGTCAACACGTCACAAGGTTATGGTAAAAACTATTTTCAGCTTGAAGGCGGTGAAAATCCTGCCGCTGCCGGCAAAATTTATAAATTATTCCAAGTCCAGTTCCCGCTGTTCTCGAAAATTTTCCAACCTTCTGATCACACGGTCCGTCGCGCCGGGGTTGCGATCAAGGTGCAAAAATGAATCCGCAATATGATTCAACGCCAGCCGCACTTGCCGGAATTGTTGACCGAGCAAATACAATATATCCGACAAACGATACTTTTGGGCGATGTGATGCTGCGAAGCGCGTTGGTAATTGGCGCTGCCCACTTGCTCGTAATAACTAAAATTCGGCGAAGGCGGATGATATTTGGCGCGATGATAAACATGATCCGGAAAAATGCCGGTCACAAACAGCGCATAATTGCCGAGATGGCTTTGCACCTGAAACGTCTGTTCGGAATTGGCATCCAGCAAATCCGCCATTAAATCGACGAGATATTGATATTCTTTCGTTGTATGTCGATCGACGCGGTGCATGCGATTGCCCTTGCCGAACTCCGTGAGCAAATTCGCGAGGTAATCCGCCACGGCGCGATCGTCGATTTTAAATTCGCGCAAAGCATGGCGGACGATGATATAGAAATAGAGGAATGGAGAAATCGCCGTGGTTTGGCGAAAGGCGAGCAAAAATTCCCGCAGTCGGGGATGATCCAGCAGCGCATCGCGCGTGTCGTCATCCGCGAGCAAATTTAAGATAGTACTGTCCTTTTCCCCCTGGCGGCGCAGCGCCATCACGATGAACTGCATATCATCCTGATTCAGCTTGTTGCGGGCCTGGGCTTGAATCATATACTCTCCGCAGTTGGTGAGTTGCTGATTTGTAGATTTGTAGCCCTGCCTCCTTGTGAGGCATTTTTAAAAGCTGGATCATTGGCTTCAATAACCGCCCACAAGGGGCGAGGACTACGTTGTTGCCGCGAGGAAACTTTTGCAACAGCAAGACTGCCTGACCACTGAGGTAGAAAACACGAAGTGAAGATGAAGCTTGACTTTAGAATTGACGTGCGGTATATTAACCGATCTTTGTTGCAGTATTGGGGATTGGTAAACAGTATAACGCTTGAGTTCGCTTTTTTGTTCCTGAGCCTTAAAAAATGTTTGCAAGCATAAAACGACTTACCAGCCATTCCGCCGTCTACGGCATCAGCACGATTTTGGGCCGTGCCATCAGCTTTCTATTGCTGCCCCTGTATACACATTATTTGCCGCAGGAAGCGTACGGCGTCGTCAGTTTGGTGTTGGCCTATCTCGGCATTATGACCATCATCTCAACGTATGGCATTGATGCAGCGTTTCTGCGTTACTACATTCTGGCCGGCAGTGAGGAAGAAAAACGTCAAATCTTCAATACCGGCTTTTGGTCGGTTTTGCTGATGTCCGCCCTAATTTTGTGCATCAGTTTTTTCTTCGCCACGCCGCTGGCCGGGTGGTTGTTGGACAATGACGCTTATCGCAATGTCATTATGTTGATGGCGGGCATTTTGCTTTTTGATTCCATGATGATTATTCCGTTTCTGCTGTTGCGCGCGGAAGAGCGCTCGTCGCTTTTTGTTATTTTGAAAGTAACAAATGTCATCATTAATTTTTGGGCGACTTACTTTTTTGTGGTAACACTCGGCCGTGGGGTGACCGGCGTTTTTGAAGCGAATTTAATTTCTTCCGTCTTCACCTTTCTAACCGTGCTGCCGGTTTCGCTGCGCCATCTGCGCCCCACGATGCGGCGCACGGTTTATCTGGACTTGCTCAAATTCGGTTTGCCCTATTTGCCTTCGACGCTCTCCGTCTATTTTGTGGATGTTATCGACCGTTTCATTCTCAAGCAACTCACCGATGTTGCCACTGTCGGCCTCTACAGCGCTGGCTGCAAGCTCGGCATGTTGATGAGCCTGTTGATCGCCGCGTTCCGCTTTGCCTGGCATCCGTTTTTTTTGAGCACCTCGAAAGAGCCGAATGCGCAAGTCATTTTCGCGCGCATTTTTACGTTGTTTATGCTGGTCTGCGCAGTTTGCCTGCTCAGCGCGAGCTTGTTCATTGATGAACTGGTGCGTTTTAAAATCGGCGCAAAAACTTTGTTCGGCGCAGAGTATTGGAACAGCACCTCGGTGGTGCCGGCGATTTTGCTCGCGTATATTTTTTTCGGCGCATATGTGAATTTCATCATCGGCATTCACCTCGAGAAAAAAACGCATTATTTGCCGTTCATCACCGGGCTGGCCACGGTCGTTAAAATTGCCGCGACGTATGCGCTCGTCCCGCTGCTCGGCATGAATGGCGCAGCGTTGGGAACGACATTGGCCTACATCGCGATGGCGACGGCGTTGTACATTGTCGCACAGCGTTTGTATTATATCCATTACGAATGGAAGAGGCTGGTGAAATTAGTTTTCGCCACCGCCGCCGTGTTTGTGCTGGGTTATTGGATTTGGACCGCGCCGTGGCAAAAGGCGATTTTACTCGTCGCTTTTCCAATAACGCTTTTTTTGATGGGGTTTTTTGAAAAAGGTGAGTTGCAACGAGTCTCAGCGTTGTTTCGCCGAAACAATTCACGCCAACAACTGCAAACGGAAAAACCAACACCAACTGTTCAGGATAATCTGTGAAAAGCCTCAAACACGGATGACGCGGATTTTACGGGTTCTCACGGATTTTTTCTTCGGGTTTACCCCTGTAAATCCGCGTCATCGGTGTTATTCAAAGCTTTTCGGGATCACCCATGTCAAGCCGTCATACTGCCTATCTCAAATTTAAACGCTTGCTGCCCGAGTGGGCGCGCGACCGTTTGAGCGCCATCAATCAACATTTTTTTGCGCGCCATACCTTGCAGCGAAAAAACGGCAGTTGGTTTGACGTCGATTGGCGCAAAAAATTTCGCTCGTTTTCTGATGCCGAATGGCAGCGGGCTTACAATGCCGTGTGGCAACATCATCGCAACGATTGTATCGAAGAAACCGATGCCGCGATGATCTTGGCGGCGCTCGGCGCGTCCGGCTCCGTGCTCGAAGTCGGCTGCGGCATGGGAACGTTGGCGATCAAACTTGCGCAGGCCGGATTTCAGGTCACCGGACTTGACGTCAGCGACGTGGCGCTGCAATATGCTAAACAACGCGCGCTGGAAGCGGGTTTGCAAATCAACTGGCAGGAAGGTTTTGCCGAGAACATCCCGTTTGCCGACAAAACGTTTGACTATGTTACCTGCTGCCACACGCTCGAACATGTGAAAGATTTAAACCACGCCGCCGCTGAATTAAAGCGTGTGACGCGCCGGAAAATCGTCGTGCTCGTGCCCAAACAGAAATTTCGGGTTTACATGGATAACTATCACACGCAATTTTTTGAAACCCCGGATCAGCTTATCGGCGCTTTCGGTTTACCCCGATATCAATGCCAAGAAATCGATTGTTTGGGCCGGAATAATGAATTTCAGGGGCGGGCGTTTTTGTATGTTGGAGAGTTGTAACAGCCCCATAAGCTTCTTACTCTTACTCGTTCTCCTACATATACTCATACTCGCTTTTCAAAATTCTTAAAAGCGAGTATGAGTATGAGAAAGAGTAGAAGTACGAGTCAACAGCAATAAGCTACTTCTTCAGCAACACCTCCTGTAAATACCAAGTCCCCAGCAAAATCGCCCAATCGTTATTCGGCTGCGCCAGTTCCGCTTGCAGCGTATCGCGCCAGGTGGGATTGTATTCGAAAGTCATTTTCAAATCATCCAACGCAGGGCCGACTCGTTTGAGCTTGGCGGCGCAGCGGGCTTGGTGGAATTTGGCGCTATCGACGCGAATCTTGCATTTTACTTGGAATTTGCATATAT
>CAYUVM010000354.1:0-5367 GCA_964447935.1 uncultured Cytophagia bacterium
GAATTTTTATCTCACGGCGCCTTTCGTTTGACGCTGAACGTATCCGTTAGGCTTTCATTATTGGGCGTGAGGACATTCCACTCCACGGAGTCGCCCGCCGCTAAACTTTTTTGCAGCGGTTCATTATTGACCAAACTATATGATGTGCCCTGCGGCAAAGCCAAAGTTAAAAATCCGCTGCCATCAATCTGCGCCTGCCCGAGATTTTTTACCCGCGCACGAATTTTGAATTGCTGGCCAAAACCGTATGCCGTTCCACCATCAGCCGTCACCAAACTCAGTTGCAAGCGTGCCGGTAATTCAATGCGCGCAACGGCGATAGTATCCTTCGCGGCGAGCGCCGACCCAATATTGATCTTTGCCTTAAAAGAATTAAACGCCGAATCAATTCGCGCCGTAAACGTTTCACCTAAAAGGTTCGCTTCAGAGGCGGCCTTAACTATAAACTGCGCCGTTGCCGTTCCGCTTTCCGTAGCAATGGGGCCGGTTTGCGCTTTCACCGTTTGCACTTTCGATTTGTTTGCAGTGGAGCGCAATGAAAGCCAAGCCGTTTGCACTTGCTCAAAACCGGTGTTGCGCACCGTGACGATAACGGGAAAAACCTGCCCGGTATCCACCAGCGCGATTTCCGTGCCGGCGAGGCGATTGATGGTTGGCGGAAAAGTCGTGTTAGCAATCGTAACCAGCGCCGTCGTTTCAACCAAAATAGTCGTGGTTCGGCTCACCGTTCTTTTGTTGAGGCTGTTGCGATCATGAAAATACATCGTCGCTGTGATCGTCACTGTGCCGCCACTCGTGCCGGTTTTGGTGACGGCAAAACGCAACTCTTCTTGTTGATTGGCACTAAACAACGAATCCGCCGGGTTGTTGTTGACGATGGTATAATCGTTCTGCACGGCCTGCCCGATTTTAAAACTAATGCGCGTCGAATCAACCACTACCACGCCGTTGGTGCCAGCCGGATTTTTGGCGAACAGTGAAATAGTCCACGGTGTCGTGCGACCAAAGCGCACGCGGCTCTCGGAAGTTTTGAGCGAATCAATCACGAGCGCGCCTAGTCGTTGAATATAAACCGCAGGAGGCGTGAAATTGGCATTGCCATCAATTCCAACCGTGTTCGCGCCGGTGTTGGCGGAATACGCTTGTAAAATTGTTGCATTAAATGCGGCCCGCACTTGTGGGTTATTGCCGGCTCTCACTTTGAAAGCGACCGGCTGCGTCAAATCAGTCAATGTCAAATCATTGGTCAAAATCGTGGCATTGCCTGCCGCCGGGGTTTCAACCAACCGGACTTTGACGGAGTCCACTTTTTCTGCACCGCTAACGACGGTTTGCTCAACATTGGCCTGAACCAAAAATTCTTGGCCGGTATTCACCGTGTCCGGATTAAAAATCGAACTCAACTGCATCGACTTGACTCTGATTCGTGCCTGTCTCTGTACATTGATCCGAGAACTACCCGAAGCGAAATGTAATGAATCGCTGTTAAACTCGCGCGCGAACACCTGTCCATCAAAAGGCGTGTCGCGAAATGCGCCGGTTTGTTCCACATTGAAAACGATATCGGTGGAATCTTGGCCGGCGAGAATAATGTCGGTTTCTGCCGGAATGATGGTGAATCCAGGCAATACACTTGTGCGCGTGGTTTGATTGGGTTGGGTTTCATCTAAAACAACTCGTGCCGCTGCCTCGCCCGCATTTTTCACTTTCATAAAAATTTTCCACAACTGCGTCTGCCCTTCCGTCACATTGTTCTGTGAAGTTTGCAACGCGAGACTCAACTTCGCCGGTGTTTGCACCAAAATACTTTTCTGCGTGCCGTTGCTTTCGGCGGGGTTGACTAATTCATTAACATACACTTTCGCAAAAACGCCCACGATTCCGATTTGATTACCGGTCTTGGTAATGTCAAATTTTAAAGTATCAATCAACCCACCGTTCAATTGCGCGGATTTCGAATTGGTAAAAATCGTCGGTTTGACGATCTGATACGCATTGTCAGTAACACCGCCGGTTCCCAGTTTTATAAACGACAACTCCGGGCCTTTCAAATTACTCAAATTAACTGGCGCCGTCGAGTTGTTCTTGACGATGATTTTGATGCTCCACAACTTGCGCATACCCTGCGTCACCACGTCTTGCGAGGAAGTGATGCTTTGAATTTGCAGCGACGGCGGCGCGCCAACCGTGATGTTGGGTGGCGTCAAATTTTGTTCAAACCGGACTGTATTCTGAACCCCGATCAATTTAATGGTCGGTGGATAAGACGTTTGTGGTAAATTTGGAGAAACTTGCGTTAGTCGAAACGTCAGTACCGTCGTCACATTATTCCCGGGAATCGTTGTCACGCGATTCGCGTCCAGTTTGGCTAAAAAGCCATTGCCGCCACTGCCAAAGCTGATGGTGGTCGAGTCCGGTTTCAATTCCAATGTGGCTTCACCGGCATTGCGCAAAGACACCTGAAATTCGTACGAACTGCCGGCGCTAACATTAACCGGGGTTAGTCCCGGAATGCTCACATAACTTATTGCCGGTGCCGTTTGCACGGTCCAAGAATCTTTTGTGTCGGCATCGTTGTCGCTGATGGTTTTGCCCCCGACGCTGCCGGAAACGGCGCCGTTAATTTCAATGCCGCCCAAACTTGCAGTGGAATTGACCGTAACTGAAAATTTAAGCGTTTTAAGTGCCGCGCCAATAATAATTGAAGGCGAAAGCGGCGGGGCCACAGTGTAGGCGCCGGCGTTTTCGATGCCGCTGTCGCTATTGCGTTTAAAACTCAATCCGGCCGTATTCAATGTCACTACATCCGGCCCGACATTTTGCACCAGCATGTTGACTTCGATATTCTGCTGCCGGCGGCTGACCACCAGCGGCGCGGTGTCGATGGAAAGAATTTTGAGTTCATTGACATTGAAAGAATTGGACGCGCCGGTTTTCTTCGAAGTTTTGGCGCTCGCGTTAATCACCACGCCCGATTGGCCGCGAGCAATTTTAGCATTGTCGATGCTTATCGACGACTGCGCTGCATCGATAAATACTCCTTTAAGCGTCAGCGTCCCAGTATTGTCCGATAAAAAAACCGAATCGCCTAAAACAAAGTTATTCTCAAACTCGTCTTTGGCCGTAAGTGTAAAAGCAGGTGTAATATTTTGATTCGCAATTTGTGCGCCGATTTGGGAAAAAGAAAAATGATGCAACGGCGCGGGCTTGATGATGACCGCGGGAATACTGAAATTATTTTGATCGAGAGTGGTTCCATCTCCGTCCTGAGTTGAAACCAAAGGGAATGAATACGACTTCGCGGCAGTTGGATTGCGAATGATGGCAAATTTTATCTTTGCGGTCGCGGTAAAATTTCCTGGCACCGGCGACCCGGTGCCGTCGCGTTGAAATATAACGATGCGATTACCGCCATCCAAATCGATGTCGATATTTTCATACCCGCCGTCTATACTATCGATATTAGTCACAACCGCGACATCGGAGATGTCGAATCCCGCCGGAAAATGAATCAAAATTTTGCCATCGGGAGGCAATTGCGTTTGCGGCTGGAAAAAAAGTGAATAATTTGTGAGGGCACCGGCGGAATCGTTTCTGGGAATAAGCCTTACATTTTGCAGGGTTCCGATTTGGGCCTGGCTGGTAACGGGTATAAAAGTAATTAGCGCCGAAGTGGCTAAAATGCAAAACGCTCTTGAAAGTTTTGGGAAAATTCTCTCATTCCGCCAGCCTGCAATTTTTTTCACGCCTTTTTTATTGCTAGCGGGTAACGATTGCTTCCGGGGAATTTGTCCACAATTCCCATTTTGTATGACCGGCGACTGGAAAGATGAACAAAATCGTGCCTGTGCTGCGCGTCTGAGATGCATAATCAAAGCTGAAAATCAATCCGTGATAAGAAATTGTCATCAAGTCCCCCGATTCTTTTCATCGGTAAATCAGACAGATAAGGATCAAGGGAACCATTGTGTCAAACTGAAACGATCGCTGAAAATGTTAGAGAACGAATGCAGCAATTATAGCGCATTCGCGTGCATACCAACATGAACCAGAAGTAGACTTACAAAGATTATACCAGACGGACGTGAGGGTGCGGAGAGAAAATGGCAAGAAAGTCAGCGGGCTTTTATTGCAGCAGGAAAGTTACATCTGAGAAATTATGACTGATACCTCGCGCGCAGAAATTGAGCAAGCTTCAAAATTTCAGGATGGTAGGTTTGAATGTTGGTGTAAATCTGATTAGCGGTTGGTTGATCATAAGTGTGTGACGTCATTTTACGATCATCCAACATTTGCAACCAGAGTTCTTCGGGGCCGATCCAGCCGATTTGATAGGCGGTTTTCAACGTCTCGCGCGCCGTCTGGCAAATCATGCCTTCGCCTTCCAGCGCGCGTTTCAAGGTTTTCCACATCAACTCAAACACGAATTCAAAGCGTTGAATCGTTCCGTCAATGGCGAGAGGATTGCTGCTATCTTCGGTCAGCGCCTCGTCAAGGCGTTTGATAGCCGATTCAAACTTTTGTAACGAATCGAAAACTTTTTTATTTTTCATAGATTATTTTACCTTCACTCAAAATGCGCTCGCGCAGAACCGCATTAGCGCGATTCATCCAGACGATATCGATCGACAGCAGAGTCGGCAGTTCATCCATATCAGCGCGTATTTGCGCAAGCTGCACCGACGTCATATTTTCGTCGTCGATGGCGATGTCGTAATCAGCGCGTTCCGCCGCATCTCCCCGAGCCCGCGAGCCGAACAAAACAATGCGCTGCGGTTTAATACGCCGAACAATGGCATCGACAATAAGCGCTTCGACGTTTTTTTGGGGAGAACGGTTTTTCGTCGAATAGATCAAGCTCATAAACCTGCATCAAATTTTTAATCACTAAAAAATACATCTACTCGATTTCATTCGCAAGCCCTTTTTACCCACTACTCCAAAACGAACAGGCGTTCCCAATGAACTGGAACGCCTGCATTTTTTTTATTCCGTTAAAACGCCATCGCATTCGCGCGCGGCCCGGGCGGCAGGTGTTCGCGCAAATAGCGCGTCATCAATTCATACAAATGCCGCGTCGTGCCCTGCCCTTCGAATATGCCGTGCGAACGATTCGGATACGACATCAGCGAAAAATATTTATTGGCTTTGACCAGCGCATTGATCACCGTCTCGGCATTTTGATAATGCACGTTGTCGTCGCCGGTGCCGTGAATGAGCAAAAGATTGCCTTTTAATTGATGGGCAAACGTCACCGGCGAGCCGTTTTTGAAACCGTCGGGATTGTCTTTCGGCAAACCCATGTAACGTTCTTGAATCAACTTTCTGACTTGGTGTTTTAGCCCCGATTTTATTGGCTCTTTTTAG
>CAYUVM010000355.1:0-5367 GCA_964447935.1 uncultured Cytophagia bacterium
AATACAATGAATTTCGAATTTGTTCGCCCACAAGTATTTGCGCAAATTAACAGCTTTCTAAATATTATCCATGTGGACAATGGCACTCAAGTTAATTTTTGAAACGCCCAACGCGGTCTTAAAAGCCAACTCGGTATCTTCGGCATGCACGTGAATCTCGGAGTCATCGTAAAGTTTGACTATAAGCGCCACGTGCGGTTTGGCGGCATGTTTATGATTGCTTCCAAATAGCATAAGTGCACACCTTTATTCAAATTATCAGTAGCCGAAGGTGCCAAAAGCTGGAAGTTTTTTTAAATCGAATCAGAGGAGATGTTGTTTTGAAAGTTGCAAAAACTTCTGTTCACAGCATCGAAAAAATCGCCTCAAGCTGATCGACGCCGGATTTCAGCAAAAACCCCGAATTGCGCCCGTAACTTTTGATGCCCACCACAAAAAAGTTCGGCTCACCGGTTTGTAGGGCCTGCGGTTTGATGTCGATTTTCGCGAGGCAATCTGTGATATTCGTCAACGCACGATATAGGCCGCTCACGCCCTCGCTGATTCCCGAAAACTCTGCGCTGAGTTCGCGGAGCATATCGAGATTGGGGCGATAGCCGGTTAAAGCAATGATTTCATCGATTTCAAATTCTTCAAAGCTACGAAAAATTTTAAGTTTTGCTTTGAGCGATTGTTGAGTATCAAGTAACGCTTCAAGTGTGGCGCGACGTAATACTGTAATGTTTTTCGACGGATTTTGCGCAATCGCATTTGCGGTTGAAGCGATGCTTGAACGTTCCGGCAATGGATCATCAGGAATATCAGCAACCGGTTTCGTGCGATCCGTGCGCACGGCCCAAATGACTTGCGTTGCAGGTTCTTGTTGCGCGATCTGGTTTAACGCGATAATCGCATGCGCCGCCGAATGGCCGTGGCCGATGAGCAAAATTCTTTTCCCGGCATAGCGCTCAAAATTGCTGCTATCGTAATTGCGCAGATGACGAACGATCCGGTTTCCAAACTGGCGTTCACCGAGCGCGGGCATACCGGATGAACCTGCCCAGTTCGGCTGGGCATAAACGCCGCTCGCATCAAACACGAGATCGGCTTCAAAAATTTTCTCATGACTTTTGTCGTCTTCAGTCAAAATGCGAAAAGCGCGCTCGGTACGCAGCGGATGATTGGGCAATCCCATCTTGCCCAGTCCGGCGCGCGCGATCGAGACTACACGTTGGCCGCAATGAATCTTTCCCTCGAATTCCGGCAAACGCGGCAGCGGCTGCAAAACCGCTTCAACAAATTCGCCGCCCGTCAAAATCGCGTCATCAGCAGGAAGTTTGGTACTCGCCAGCGCTTGCCGAAGTCTGGGCGAAATGTTCATGCCGAATGGTGAGAAAAACCGCACATGTTGCCATTGCCGAATATTCTCGCCGACTCGTCCAGCTTCCAAGATGGTCACTTCAAAGCTGCGATCCAGTGCGCGCAACGCCGTTTCAAATCCCATCGGGCCGGCGCCGATGATGACGGCGTGCTTGCGTTTTGAAGTTGCTAACATGATTCTTTAACTCTGTTAGAAAATGACGGAGCTTGGGATTAATGGGAAATCCAAACTCCAACAATCCAGACATCCAATCTTGTCTTATTCTCGCGCTTGCACGTTTAATGATTGAATATGATGCACCAGAGAGGTGCCAGCGCGCAAAGATGCGCCGACGTGAACGGCCTCCGCCATTTGCTCGGGCGTTGCACCCTCTTTTTGCGAGCCGGTTGTCCATGCATCGATGCAATAGGGGCATTGCAGCACATGTGCCACGGACAACGCGATGAGCGCCTTTGTTTTTTTGTCCAGAGCGCCGTCTTGATGGCATTCGTTGTACCAATCCAACCACATTTTGAACAGCTTCGGGTGTGGACCGCCAACTTCACCAAAACGCGCGAGGTCTTCACTGAGATAGTAGCTTGCCATATTTTCTCCATTTTTTATTGAAATTGTTTCTTACTTATTCTCGTGCTCTTACGCGTTTTTAAAATTCTTTAAAGCGCGCCTGCGTGAGAGTAGAAGTACGAGGACAAGCAATCAGCAAAAAATTTAACAACACCCATCCGGCCCGCAACAGGAGCCTTCGCTGAGTTCGGTCACTTGATAATCGTGCCCCTTTGTTTCTAGCGGATGTCGCCGCGCATTTTTGTTGCAATTAAATGATTTGGCGTTTTCCAAAGGAATATCGTTGTAAGGCTCGACGGAAATGAGAGCACTTGCATATGGACTTTCCGGACAGGTGTAAAGTCGAAACGTTTTATCACAAACCGCCATGCGCTCGCCGCGATAAAGCGTGTGTCCGTCGTCGTCGATCACCGCTTTCCATGGGCCTTTGTAAATCACGGATTGATTGCGTTCAAAGCACGGGCCTTGCTTGCCTTTTTGTGCGATAATCGTCATGCTGCGAAATTCGATGCCTTCGATGGTCTGCCACGGCTTGTCGTCACGCTTCACAATTTCCATTCCGTAAAATCCGGCGGCCTCGAAAGCCTGCAGGAATCCGGTTTCTGTAAATGCGCCGGAAATACAGCCGCTCCACAGCTCGGGGTTATTTTTAAGATGCTCCGGCGCTTCCTCATCGCTCACAATATCCGAAATCACCGCGCGACCGCCGACTTTGAGCACGCGAAAAATTTCCGCAAAAAGCTGGCGGCGATCTTCTTCTTTGACGAGATTGAGCACGCAATTGGAAACCACCACGTCAACCGAATGATCCTCGATCAACGGCGTGTTGAGGCGCAACGCGTCAGAATACTCTTCGAGCAATTGCAGATCTGTCGAAGAGCGTACCGGATTTTTTTGCAAATACTCATCAATCTCATCGAGATCAAGACGCAAATCCTGAATCTTGCCTTTGCGAAATTCGACATTAGGCGTGCCGATTTTTTTCGCCATCTCATCTTGATACTTGCGCGCGAGGGCCAGCATGTCGTCGTTTATATCAACGCCGATGACTTTACCCTGCGGTCCGACAATCTGCGCGGCGATGTAGCAAATTTTCCCGCCGCCACTGCCGAGATCGAGCACGGTTTCGCCGGTGCGAACAAATTGGGAAGGGTCGCCGCAGCCGTAATCGCGCTCTAAAATTTCCGGCGGCAAAATTTTGAGATATTCCTTGTTATACTCAACGGGGCAACACAGCGCGGTTTCACGCTTTTGCGCCGCTTGCGAGTAACGTTCACGAACAGCGTTTTCAGCAACAAGAGGGGTGGTATTTTCCGGCATGTAATTTTCTCCAAATATATTTGCTTAAAAAATGAAACTAACGAGATAGGCGATGACCGCAGCGGTTGGCAATGTCACCAGCCACGCCAGCAAGATGTCGCGAACCACTTTCCAATTGGCGCGGCCGTGGCTCCGCACGCCTATTCCAACGATCGCGCTGGTGGTGACGTGCGTGGTGGAGAGGGGGAGACTCAAAAATGTCGCAACCGCAACCAACACCGATGAACCGAAATTGGCAGTGAAGCCTTCGATGCCATTCATCGCTGTGATTTTTCCTGACATGGTCTCCAAAACCTTGCGGCCGCCGAGCAGGCTGCCAATGCACATTCCGATGGCAACCAGAAAAAAAATTTTGAACGTGTTCGTTCCACCCAACAAAGACGTGCCAATCAGCAAGGCGGCAATTTTCGGCGTATCGTTAAGTCCGCGCGCAAAACTGGTTAAGCCACTGGTGAGCAAATGCAGCGAATCCGCAATGCGCAGTTTGACGCCGCTGCGCGAAACGGTTTGCTCGCACGTTTCGACTTGATCGGCGACTACATGAAGCGCCGGCGGTTGGGACGACGTGGAAACGAATGCAGCCGTTCCTGTGAGTTGCTGAACGGGAATGAGTTGCGTTTGCTGCACTTCGAGGCAGAGACAATAATTATTGACGTTCGCTAACGCGTAACGAATCAATGGAAAGCTCAACCATGCAAGGCTATATGAAATAAGCGGACTCAGGGCGAGAGGCAGGGCGATCTTTTTAATTAAAGTTGCCCATACGATTCCGGAGCTGCCGATTTGCGCTAAAGCCGCGCCGATCATGCCGCCGGTCAAAGCGTGTGTGGTCGAAACCGGCAAGCCGGTACGCGTCGCGAAAAGCACCCAGCCCGCTGCGCCAATGGTTACGGCCATGGGAAAAGCCGTGGTGGATAGGGGTTGTGATAAAATGCCGCTTGAAAAAGTTTTGAGGAGGCCGCCGGTAATCGCCACACCCGCCAAGGCGCCGGCGACCGTGGTGATAGTGCCCCACGCAATGGCTTGTGCAGGTTTCAAAATTTTTCCGCCAACCAAAGTCGCGATGCCTTTGGAAATATCGTTCGCGCCATTGATGTAGGCGAGTGCGATGACGAAAACAATTAGAATAATTTCGAGCAATGCAAACCTCCGCGGTTAAAACTCCTACTCTAACGCCCAGTGTAAGTATTCAAAAGCGAGTAGGGGGCGAGAATGACTTAAAACTTTCCGCGCGCTCTTTCTTTCCCCGGCAGAATTTCAAGACACGTTGTCCACCAGCCGGTGCGAACGGTTTCAATAAATTCTTTCGGCAATTTTTCCTCGGCCATTTCTTTTGCTAAACGCTGATGATCGTATTCCAACGGCCGAAACTCAATGCGCAACTTTGGCGCAAATTCGATGAGGGTGTACCAAACATTCGCGCGCCCGTCATTTTCAGGGCGACCAATAACGCCGACGTTCACGAACAGTTTATTCTCACGCAATTGGCGCTGCCATTTGATGCCGGTATGCGTTGCGCAAATTACATCGACTTGATGTTCTTGAAAGAATTTCTCGAGCAGATGCGTCGGCGTCGCAGTTTCCCACAAAAATTCATTCGTGCGCCGCGGCGAGCCGTGACAGAGCAGAACCTGTTTGCCGAATGCTTCAAATTTTATAAATGCCGGCAACGCTTTTTGATATTCTTTAAATTCAGTCGAGGTGTTGGCTTTGGTGTAATCGTAACTGATTTGCGCAAAATAATTGTCGCGCGGATCGGTATAACCGCACTGGCAATCATCGCGGTCGTTGCCGATACTGTTGTCGTAATTTCCCTGCACGACGCGAATTTTGCCTTCCACGAGAAGGGGATAGACCCGATTCGGATGCGGCCCAAACGCACCCAAATCGCCGAGACAGAAAATTGCGTCAACGTTGCGGCTTTGCACTTCGCGCAGCAACGCGCTTAATGCGAGATAGTTATTGTAAACGCCGCCGAACACGCAGATTCGGCGATAGTTCATTAAACCAAGATTCATTCAGAATTTTTTAACGCGGATGACGTGGATTGGGCGGATTATAAAAACGGAATTAACTTGACAATGTTATCTTAAAACTAGAGGACAAACGTCCAACGAGGACAA
>CAYUVM010000356.1:0-5316 GCA_964447935.1 uncultured Cytophagia bacterium
CAGCGCGCAACACTTTGAAAATCGGCGTATGCGTGCCGACGCGCACGTTGCGCACATAATACGGCGCCCAGCGCGTGTGAAGGCCCGGCGAGCAATCGAACAACTGTGACGAATTGCCCGAGGGTTTCACGCAGGTCGTGGCGACGGAAGGATTGATGCCGAGTTGCTGCGCCGTTTGCTGATTCACCTCAACGGCAAATTGCCGTAATTGTTGTTGCACCGCGGCATCCTGCGCGACGGGACTATCCAACTGGCCGTTGATATCAACGCCGAGCAAACGTTCTTCTTCGCAATTGTTTTTCCACTGCGAACGCAAACCCGGAAAATGCGTCGCCATGGATTGAATCGTGCCGATGATGGTTGCCAACTCGACTTTTTCTTTGAGGCTTTCGAAATTATCTTGCGGACGCGCGATGGCAATCGACAAGTTGCAAAACTCAAACGGGCGAAGCACAATTTCGCCGCAGGGGTTGGTGCCAAATTCCGCCAACTGCCGGCGGCGCGGGCACGAGTTGATTGCGGCCTGCCGATTAAAAATTCCCGGCTCGCCGCGGCGGGATTCGACCATGTCTAAAATTTGCCGAGCTAAATCGACTTGGGTTAATCCGCCCTCCGGCCACACTGCAGAGTTGTTGGCGTTCCAGCGTTGGTTATTGTCGCGCTCAAAATCGCCGTTTTTGCTCTGCCGCATTTCGGCGTCATCGTAATCAAACAACGAAATCATCGCGGTGCGACGTACGCCGCCGGAAACCGCGGCATTGCCAACGGCGCACATAATATCATGCGCGTCGAGCGAGCGCAGGAAACTGCCCTGCCGGCCGAGAATGCGGGCGCGGGCAAAATCCATCATTTTACGCAGCGGCTCCGGCCCCGAAGCACGGCCGCCTTTGGTTTTTAACGGCGCACCAGCGGGGCGCAGCAGCGAATAATCGAAATGCAGATCGCCGCCCTCAAACCAGGTTTGCAAACCGGTGCGCAACGCCGCCGCCCAGCCTTCCGAAGAATCTTCGATCACAAATTTTTTCGGCGCCGCATTGGATTGCCGCCGAATGCGCGGAAAATTTTCAATGTAGCGGCTTTCCACCGAGAAGCCGACGCCGCAACCGCTCATCGAAATGATCAACGCTTCGACGAACGCGTCAATGCTTTCCACCGGCATATACGAGCAATTGTAAATCGTGATGTTGTTGCGGCGCGCCGCCGGGCCGGCCATCGCCAGCAGACGCATCGAAGGCATCGCGCGCATTTCCAACATGCCGCGACGAATGCGACCGTAGGTTTCCGGCGCCAACCGCGCCTGCGACAACTCGCGCAAAAAATCCACGGCGCGATCAACGGTTTCGATCCACGTTTCGCGGCGGCCAAGATCGTAGTTGAAACGGGAGTATTTGTCGTAAAATTGAAATTTTTGCAACTGCGTGGGAAAATACTGATCGGACTCCGCGAACGCGGCGCGCAAATGTTCCGGAATCGGCCGCTCCAACCGCTTTTTGGCATGCTCGGCGCGATAAAGAATGTAACGCTTCGCGGCTTCGTACTCGCCGGCGGCTTGCAACACCATCTCCACGATGTCCTGCACGCCTTCGACAGTCGGGTGCGCATATTTCACGGCGATGATGTTCGCGACTTGCCGCGCCAACTCCGACACCGGCGTGCCGGGTTGGCGTCCAAAACTCGCGAAACAACGCGTCATCGCGTTTTCGATGCGGCCGATATCAAAGGGAACAACGCGGCCATCGCGTTTGGTAATGGTGAGACTGGCGTCAGCGCCATGACGCGGCAGCGTTGCTTTGCCGTTGCCATTTTGGTGCGGCGCTTCCCCGTGCCAGGTTTTGAGTGCGGTGGATTTTTCCGTGCCATTGCGGGATTCGGGTGCGACCCCGGTTTCGACTTCGACCGGCTCAGTCGCCTGTTGCCACTTCTCTGTTGCCATGCTGGAATTCCTCCATGATCTAACGTTGGGGGTATTTTTGTGACGAAGCTCCATTCTCCGAACTGTTCGCGCCGCAGTGATGGAAGCTCGTCCAAAAGCCCAAAACGCGCGGTCATTGTCCGCAAAAAAAAGCCGATTTCGCTACAGCCAGCCCGCTGCAGGAAAATCGGATTTTGTTGCCGGCATGAAATATACGACGCCGTTTTGTCATTTGCAAGAGATTTTTTTAATTTTTTTCAATATATTGTAGTATTTTTGTATCAGAATACAATAGGTAGTTGTTTTTATGGTGTTTATTTAAACACCATAAAGATTTTATTTGAAAATAAAATTGCACCAGCGATCTGGGCACAATCGTGAACTGACAGCCGCGAGTTTTATTTCATCAACAACAGCCGATGCACTATTTGCGACCACGGTACATTGGCTGTCGCGCGATAACGCAAACGCGCGAAGTAGATGCCGGAGCCTAATTCGAGGCCGTGATGATTTTTAGCATTCCAAACAATTTCATAATTTCCTGCCGGCCGGGAGCCCGTGAGCAACGTCTGCACTTCGCGGCCGGCCAAATCAAACACCGAAACTTGCACTTCCGCAGGACGCGGCAGCGCGATTTGAATGCGCGTCGCAGTTCCGCTCGCGGAAAAAGGATTGGGATAATTCATTACCGAAAATTTTTCCGGCACCGCTGAAGCGATAAAATTTTTGGTGCCGATGTTCGTGCGCACGTCGTATTGAATCCGCAGCCAATCCACCCACAAGTTCCGGTCAGTGGACGAATCGAAATAATCGTTAATAAACGCAATTGCGACTTCATGCTCGCCGGCGTCAACCGCAAACTCAACCGTCCATTCGGCGTAGTTTTCACTGTTAACCGTGATGGTGGATTTTCGAATTTGATCGAGACGCAATTCTGCTTTCGACCATTCCCCATCGACAAAATTGCCAAAAGCCCGTAACGTGAATTTATAGTTGCCCGGCGCGGTAAATGTGAGGTTTTGGGCGATATAACCTTCAGCCCACAATACCCAGCCCGGTTTCTCCAGCGCACCGACGGTTTTAATCGGCATGTCTTCCGCTTCCAACGTCACGAGAAGCGGCGGAACCACTTCGATCTTAATCGGTGCGGAAAGCGTTTTCAGGCCATTGCTGTAAACGGCGCGCGCCGTCACGACATGCACACCGCGCGTTGTGCCACGCCACACTAGCTCATACGGCGAAGCCGCATCTTCACCGATAAGCGCCGCATCGGCATAAAACTCGACTTTCATCACATTGCCAAAACTGGAAGCCGCACCGGCATTGATGCTGATAGGCCGCCCAATGGCAAACTTTGCATTTGCCAACGGCGCCGTCACTGTCACCGCTGGCGCAGCGATAGGCGCGGGCGGTTCGAGATTGTCGATTTGTAACAAGTAAGCAACGAGTTGCTGTTGTTGCATTGCAGTGAGCGTAGCCGAACTGCCATGCAAGCCTGTTGTATTCGCCGTAGTGAACACGTCCAACAAGGTCGCTGCCGAGCCGTCATGCAAATACGGCGGCGTCTCCCAAATGCCGCGCAGCGTTGGCGTGTCCAAACCGAGCAACGCCGCATTCAACCGCTTCCCAGAAGAATTTTTCAGGGTGCCCACGTCGTGCATCAGGCCGCTGCCGCTGTCGGTAAAATCATTTCCAGCATGGCAAGCGCCGCAACCGAGTTGCTGAAACAATATTTTGCCGGCTGCACCATCCGCAGTGAGTGCGCCATCGGCATTGCGATAAGGACTCGGATGAACCGCCGCCAGCGATTCCACATATGCGGCGAGCGCATCCAATTCCGGACTGAAGCCGGCCTTGGAATCGCCCAGCGGCTGATTGCGCGTGCCGGTGTTAAACGCGGCATTTGACATAAAACCGGAGCCGCCAAAAGCGTTGCGAATGTCATGTTCAAAATCCTGAATCTCGTCAAAATTCGCCGACCAATGCACTCGCCCTTGTCCGGCGCCGCGGCGGCCCAGCAATGAAATCGTATTGCGCAAACCCTCGCCGCGATCGGTGAAATCCCACACGCGGCCGTCGTCGTCGCCATCCAAATGGCAACTGGCGCAACTGAGATAGCCGTCTAAATTCATCCGGCTGTCTTCGGCGTTATAAAAAATTTGCTTGCCGGCAAAAACCAGCGGTGGCAGTTTTTCGCTGCTCACCGTCGTGATCTCTGCCAGTTTGGGCGCGCTGTTATTGGTGCCGTCGATAATGCCGCTCACGTCATAAACTGCGACCGTACGCGACATAAAACAATGCACGAATAGCTTTATTCCGTCTCGATTCAACACGAGGCCCTGTGGCGCGCGCCCGATATTTTCAATCGACGTGACCAAATTGTGTTTATACGCATCCATCACTTCAACGGTATTGGAGCCTTGCGTCGCCACAAAAGCAAAATCTCCCAACGGGCTAAATTGCACGGCGTTCGCCATGTCGAGGTTATTCAAATCCTGCCGCGCGGTCAAGTCTTCTTTATTATTGAGTAGATCAATTTGCGAAACGATGGTGCGCACGGTGTTTTCAAACGTCAGCGGCAAAACGTCACGCAGCAAGCCCCGACCGGTGTTGTCTTTCTTCGAGGGCACCCACGCGCGCCGGCCATCGGGGCTGATCGTCACGGCACTAATGTAATTCGGCACACCTCTGCCTTCGGCTTCAGTATCCGGGCCGGGATCTATTGCCAAATTATAGCGGCGTGCAATGCTGAAATTGAGCGCGTTGATTTCCACCACTTCGCCGCGATCACTCGGCGAAATAAAACGCGTCACCAAAATGCGCTCGCCGTTGCCGGAGATCGCCAGACCTTTCGGCGACGGGCCGACGGCGAGATCACCGACGATGCTGCGTGTCACCGGGTTGATTTTTAGCAAACGTCCGGTGGCTTGTAATGTCACATACGCGGCCGCGCCATTCGGACTAAATACGAGACCAAACGGCCGCGACGCATACGGCAACGCGATAGTGCCCAAAAGATTTCCCGTGCTGCCATCCAAAATACTGATGGTGGCGTCTGCTTGATTCACCACCCAAATGCCGCCGAACGGCGCTTTCGCTAGCGTGCGGGGTTCGCGGCCGACGCCGCGCTCAAATTGTTTCGACAGGCCAATCGCATCAATCGCCGTCACCGTGCCGTGATCAGGATTGACGTTCCAAACGCGATTCAACGCTTCATCCAAAATAATCGGACTTGACGCAACGGGCAGCACGGCGGAAATCGGATAATGAATTGTTTGTGCTGCAGCGACCGTGCTGGTGCGCAAACTGTCTTTGACGGTGACGCGAATCGTGTAATGCCCCGGCTGCGGGTAAATATGCGAGGCGGTGGCGCTGCTGACAAACGGTGTTGACGGCGTGCCGTC
>CAYUVM010000357.1:0-5296 GCA_964447935.1 uncultured Cytophagia bacterium
ACAGCGGCAAAACGTGGGTGCAAGTGGAGCGCACGAATGAAACCGACAACAGTTGGCGCAAGGTTTTCTTTTTTGCGAACGAACTGTTGCCGCTGACGAATAAGATGCGGCTGCGTTTTGTGGCGCAGGATCAGGAGCCAGGCTCGCTGGTGGAAGCCGCCGTGGATGATTTTGAAATTTTAGAAGTCGATGCCGTCACGAATGTAGCCGCCCCGGAGGCGCCGCCGGTGCCAACGGATTTGCGTTTGTACGCCAGTTATCCGAACCCGTTTCGCGCCGGCATGGGACTGGTCACGACGATTCAATATGAATTACCCCAGCCCGCCTCGACGCGCGTCGCTATTTACGATATAAATGGAAGAAACGTGCGCATTTTACAGAATGGTTTGCAAAACCCCGGACGCCACACCGTAACCTGGAACGGCGCCGAGCATTCCGGCAAATTGTTGAGTTCCGGGTTTTATTTTATTGTCGTGGAAGCCGAGCGCCAAAAAATTACTCGGCGCATTTTGTTGGTGAAATAGTAGCGTCCGAGGACAACGGAGTGTCAAGCTTTAGCTTGACAGCGAATATGTGAAACTTAAACTAAAACGGAGGCGTGGAAGATGCAGGCTGTGAGCTTGAATTTTGGGAATGGCGTTTTACAACGCAAAGACGCCGTGAAATCACGGCAAAAGAACGGTTTGGCGGTTTTGCTGTTGCTGTTGGGTTTGATTGGGGATGCAAAAATTTTTGCCGAAGTGCGCTTGCCGGCGGTGCTGGGCAGCAACATGGTGTTACAGCAAAAAAGCGACGTGCGGCTTTGGGGCTGGTGCAGCCCTAATGAAAAAATCAGCGTTATGGTCGATTGGGACACAACGGTTTATCGCACTACGGGTTTGCGCACCGCCAAGTGGAGCGTGAAAATTAAAACCCCGGCAGCCGGTGGACCCTACAAAATTATTATCAATGGCAGCAACGCGATAGTTTTGGAAAATGTGTTGATCGGCGAAGTGTGGGTGTGCAGCGGGCAAAGTAACATGGAATGGAGCGGTGAGCAGGGGTTGAAGCAATCTCTTGAAGAAGCACCGCAAGCGGCCAACACCAAAATCCGTTTTTTTTATGTGCCCAAATCCACTGCCGATTTTCCGCAGGAGGATTGCCGGGCGAGTTGGAAAGTTTGCAATCCCGACGACATGAGACGCTTCAGCGCCATCGGCTATTTCTTTGGTAAAAAATTGCAGCAGGAATTGAACGTGCCCATCGGGTTGATTAATTCCAATTGGGGCGGCACCCCGGCGGAGGTTTGGACGCCGCAAGAAATGGTGGAAAGCGATCCGGTGCTCAAAGAAGCGGCGGCAAAAGTTTCGGTCACGCCGTGGTGGCCGGTGCAAGCCGGCGATGCGTTCAATGCGATGATTGCGCCGCTTACCAATTTTACGATTGCCGGCGCGCTGTGGTACCAAGGAGAAAGTAACACGGTCACGTGGTCGACTTATCAAGCGTTGTTGACGACAATGATCTCGGGCTGGCGCCAGGCCTGGCAAAAAGATTTTCCATTCTATTTTGTGCAGATCGCGCCGTATGCCCGATATGGACAAAATCACATCGGCGCCCTGCTGCGCGAGGCACAAACTAAAAGCCTGGCGCATCCGAATACCGGCATGGTGGTTATTAGCGATTTGGTGGATGATGTCAACGACATTCATCCGCAAAACAAGCGCGACGTCGCGTGGCGTTTGGCCAATTGGGCTTTGACGGAGACCTATGGCAAAAGCGGCAGCGTTTATAAAAGCCCGATGTATAAAAGCATGAAAGCGGAAAATGGCAAAATTAGAATCTTCTTCGCTCACGCCGAAAATGGTCTGATGAGCAAAGGCGGCGCTCCCACCGAATTTTATATCGCCGGAACGGATCAGAATTTTCTCCCTGCTATTGCTACCATTGAAGGCAGTACGGTTGTCGTTTCTCATAAAGAGATTAAAAATCCGGTCGCCGTACGCTTTGGTTTTAGCAACATGGCAATGCCGAATTTATTTAGCAAAGAAGGTTTGCCGGTGAATCTGTTTCGCACTGACGAATGGACGGTGAACACTGAGACGATCAAGAAATAACTTTCCATTTGGCGAGAACCCAGTGATTTAACGCCTATGGCTGCCCGCTTGGGCATGACGATCACTAATGACGCTGATAAAGTTGACTGTGAAGGATCGTGCGACAAAAATTTTCGAGAACTGGGGGCGTCAGGCTAATTGGTTTCTATTGTGCAGCGGGTTTTGTTGTAGCATACTTTACTTTTTGCTGGCGCGGTTGGAAATTGACGGCGCGCCGGAGCGGATAACCGAGACGTTGCGTCATTTCATGGCGTTACTCGCGCTTTTGTTTGTGGTATTGCTCGTTACCGCATGCGTGATCCGGAAGTTCACGCCCACCCAACCTCCGCGGCGGATCACGTTATTCATGATACTTGGCTTCGCCGGGCTTTTTCGATTTCTGTTGCTGCCGCAAACGCCATGGCTGTCGAACGATATTTATCGCTATCTTTGGGATGGCCAACTGCTGGGGCAAGGCATGAATCCTTACGCGTTGCCCCCGGCGGCGGAAGAGTTGAGCCGGTTTCGCGACACCACCATCTATCCGCGGATGGATCACAAGAATGTGCACAGCGTTTATCCGCCATTCTTGCAAACACTCTTTTGGCTCGGCCAACAAACGAGCCAAGTTTTTTCTCTCCCGCCGGTTGTTGGTTTGAAATTCATCTTCATCTTAATTGACCTCGCTCTCGTCGGCGCGCTTTTTCACGGGCTAGCGCAGCTCAAGCTTGACCCGCGCTGGGCCGTGCTTTACGCCTGGCATCCGCTACCCATCGTCGAGATTGCCGGCAGCGGCCATACTGACGGTATCGGCGCGTTGATGCTGGTGCTGACGCTGATTTTTTTGCAGCAGCGCAAATACTTTTGGGCAGTATTTTTTCTGGCGCTTGGGTTTTTGGTTAAATTCATTCCCGTGCTTTTTTTGCCGTTTCTATTTCTCGCGGTGTGGCAGGAATCGCATTTGCCGAAAGCCGCAGGCGCGGCGGCGTTGTTTGCACTGATCATTCTTGCCAGTTACGCACCATTTTTGAGCGCCGGAGAAAAACTGTGGTCGGGCTTGCTGGTGTATTCGGATAAGTGGCGTTTTAATGACGGTTTTTTCTCGCTGGTTTTTAGCGCCATTCATGCGCTGCTGCCGGAAGCGCTGGTGCAAGCGTTAATGATTCCTGCCGGTTGGGAAATCACTGAAGTGGTGATGACCACGCGGCGGATTGATTTGGCATTGCTGATCGTGAAAGTTCTCGGCGGCGGTATTTTTATTTTTATTTATTTGCGTTTATTATGGCAATTGTTCAAATCAAAAAAAGGCGCGGGGCAAAATTGGGTTAACCTGTTCAGTTCTATTTTTGTGACGTTTTTTTTATTGTCGCCGACCTTGCAGCCGTGGTATTTGCTTTGGCTTCTACCGCTGTTAGTTTTGGAGGTGACGAATGAAGCTCACAAAGGGATAAACCGTTTTGTTGCTCCCTTCCTGTTTATTCTTAGCGCGACAGTCTTTCTATCTTATTGGGTTCTGGAGAATTATTTGCAGGCCGGCCTTTGGCGCGAACCGGTGTGGGTAAAATGGGTGGAATATGGAATACCGTTGACCACTGGTTTGTGGGTCAATTTGCGCTCTCGATTGGTTTTGCGATGAAATGGCGTAGCAAATTCCACAGCGCTTTCACATTTAGCGGCTGCGATGGCGTCTCAGTGCTTAGACCAGGTCTGGATGTTGTATGGTGTATGGAAAAGGCCCGGGACATCCAGATTGTCCCATCTATGCAGTTTCTTTCACATTTTGAGTGAATCTCCTTGCATAGAAGCTAAGTTTTTCCTAAGACTATGTCATGATCTTTTTCAGGTTAGTCCTTAAATTACAAAGCATGAGTCCTTTGGGTTTTACCTTTTTTGAAGTAATTCTCTTGCTGGTATGGCGTTTGCTAATTGAGACATCACGCTAACTTTTTTGAAATTCACAATCCGTTATTTGCATTTAACGCAACTGCTTTAGTTTGTGCTCTTAACCGTGTAGTGTACAAAAATGGTTTTATGCAAAACCCCCCAAGTTTTAATCCCAGCTTCATACAATTAACTTTAGGAGGTCTTAAATGAACCGAAAGGTAACGGCAGTTTTGTTCGGTTTGTTGTTCTTGCCAGCCCTGTTGTTGGCTGGCACAACCGGTAAGATTAGGGGTAGGGTCGTTGATGGTGAGACCAAAGAGCCTTTGCCGGGCGCTAATGTCGTGGTCGAGGGCACCACGTTGGGCGCTTCATCCGATTTGAATGGTCAGTATGTGCTTCTGAATGTTCCGGTCGGTGGTTATACGGTTAGGTGTACCTTTATTGGTTATCGAACTGTAGTGATTTCCAATGTTCGGGTAAGTGTTGATCTCACTACCGAGGTTAACTTCAATATGCCGACTGAGGCGGTTGAAGTTGGCGAGGTGTCAATCGTGGCGGAGCGTCCATTGGTGAATAAAAACGCCACGAATGAAGTGCATATAAAAACTGCTGAGGATATTCAGAATCTCCCGGTGCGCGGCTATGTGGCTGTCGCCGGTTTGCAGGCTGGTGTTGTGCAACAAGGTGGTAATCTCTTTATTCGCGGTGGTCGCGCGGAAGAAGTGACTTTTTATATCGACGGCGTCTATCAAAACAATCCGTACAACTCTGGACGTTCCGGCGATTTGAGTTCAAGTTCGGTTGAAGAGGTGCAGGTCCAGAATGGCGGTTTCAACGCCGAATATGGTTTTGCGAATTCTGGTTTGATTCATACCACCACGAAAACCGGCGGTAAGGCTTATAGCCTTTCTGGCGAGTATATCACCGATGAATTTTTAAGCGAAACCGAAAAGAACGCTGGCGCTTATTCTTACGGCCAGAATTTGTACAATCTTACGGCCAGTGGCCCAATTCCTGGCTTTAATGATAAGGTTCGCTTCTTCTTGGCTGGTGAGCGGCAATTTGAACGTGACCGCGCGCCTTCGGCTGGCAGTCATCCTGCTTTGGTTAACGGGAAACCTACTTCGCTCGATGGTATCCTCCCGGGCAACTCTCAGGCGCGCTGGAACTGGAACGGAAATGTTTTCATTGACTGTAGGCCATTGCAGTTTAAGATTGGCGGTAATTCCACCCGGGATAACCGCCGCATTTATCAGAATGGCTTTGAGATGTTCAATGCGGATAGAATGCCTAAGCGAATTGAATAGAACGATTCTAACTACATCAAGGCAACTCATTCG
>CAYUVM010000358.1:0-5293 GCA_964447935.1 uncultured Cytophagia bacterium
ACGGCATCGCGTTTCGGCCGCATCCGGTGAAGTACAAAGAAGCCGTGAAGGATCGGCCCGCGCCGCCGAACCCGCTGGCATTTGAATTACTCTGGGAACCGATTTTCGGCGAGGTGTCTGCCGCAGGAGACTTGGGCTATGATGCGGGCCCTTCCATCTTCACTGACAAAACCGCGGAGAAGCCAGCACCGAGTTATGGTTTTTTCTTTTCCGTATGGAAAAAGCAAACCGATGGCACTTGGAAAGTGGCGCTTGATCTCGGCACCGATACCAACGTGCCTTACACCGGATCACGCGAACCGCAAACCGCTCCACCTGACAAAATGAAACCAAGCGCAGCAAAAGTCGAGGTCGAAGCGGAGCGGACGAAATTGCTGGAAGTTGATCGCGCTTTTAACCAGGCATCACAAACCGAGGGCGCCGTTAAAGCCTTCGCCAAATATTTGACGCCAACCGCGCGCCTGCATCGCAACGGCCATCTGCCGATTTTAGGCCAGGACGCGGCCCTGAAATTTCTGCGCAAAACTTCCTTCACCCAAACCTGGTCGCCAAGTTTTGTTGAGGTCGCGCAATCCGGCGATTTGGGTTACACTTATGGCGGCTATGAATTGAAAGAAGACAGTAAGTTGGAAAAAGGCTATTATGTTCGCGTGTGGAAACACGGCGCCAACGCGCAATGGCAAGTCGTGTTGGATGTGACCAGCCCGCTGCCGCCCGCGGAGAAATAATCGAATTAACAGAAACCCATCACTAAATGTCGCTCAAATTACGTTGGCCGTAACGCGAATGCCGGCGATGGTGAATTTATGCAAGAGACAAAATGAGAAAAAAGCTCCGCTTGCTCTTTGTGGTTTTATTGTGCGCCTGTCAAGGCGATGAGTTATTGAGCGGATTAGATTCCGATCTCATTCGCGAAAAAGTTAAAGAACAAAATTTATACATTTATGTCCCGCCGAATTATAAGAATTCGGCCCGCCGGTATCCGGTGGTTTATATGCTCGATGGACAAAGCGTGTTTGCCGGCGGCTGGGGAACCGAGAAAACGCTGGAGAAACTCGTTCGCGATAACAAAACGCCGGAGATGATCATAGTCGGCCTCGCCAGCTCCAATAACCGCACCAGCCAATACGTACCCTATGACGATGATTGGGTCCGAACCGATTTTGGACCCTATCAACCGCAGGCTGCCGCGTTTGCCGATTTTATCGTTAAGGAAGTCGTGCCGTATGTAGATCAAAAGTTTCGTACTCATGCTGATCGCGAAAATCGCGCCCTCATTGGTTCCTCCTTCGGCGGCCTGTTGGCGATGTGGATGGGCATGCACCATGACGCCACGTTTTCCATGATCGGTGCGCTCTCGCCCTCGTTTTGGGTTGCCGATTATAAAATTCTCACCGAGGCCGAACAGTTCGCTAAAAAAGAGGTCAAAGTCTGGTTTGACATGGGCACGTTGGAATGGAATTATTACGTGCCGTTGATCGATATTTTGCGCGGCAAAGGCCACACTTACGGTGCGACGGTGGCTTATTACGAAGACGTTGGCGGGCGGCACGATGTCTCGGCGTGGGCGGCGCGCATTCAATATCCGTTGATTTTGTTCAAAGGCAATCAAGCGGCGAAACGTACCAGCTTCGTTATTCATACGGAAGTGATGAAGAGTTCGAGTGGCACCCGTTTTTTTCTGCGGCTCAATCCGGTGGTGGACATGGATAACGGTTTGAAATATTCTCTCAGCACGACAGCGAAATATACGCTGCTCAATCCTGAGGCGGGCCGCGTCAACAAGGACGGTAGCTTCGAGTTTTCGGCCACCAACGATTTAGAAGTCGAAATCGAATATCAAGACATTAAACAAAAGCTGACAATTCGCTATAATGAGATCGAGGCGATCAAGAGAAGATTGTAATGGCGTTTTCGCTCACGGCATTTGAACTCCCACTGCAATTCGATTTTACGATCGCAGTGGGAGTTTGTTTTTACAGATTGACATTGTTTAAAATCGAAGTTATATTGTCGGCAACATCATTTTAACAAAGTCATTTCATTATGAAATTGCCGACTTCCCCACAAGTTTTTGCAACCCAACTTACCCGCACGAAATGGCGCACGCTGCTTTTGCTCGCGCTGGCTTTGCTGCTGGCCAAAGGCCTCTGGTTCTCCGCCTCGGCGGTGGTGCCGGCGCTCACGGCGGCGTGGGGATTAACCGAGTCCGGGCGAGCGTGGCTGACGATGTCGGTGCAGATCGGTTTTGTCGCCGGCGCATTTGGCTCGGCGTTGCTGAATTTGGCGGATCGCATTCCGTCGCGAAATTTTTTGACGATCTCGACTTTCCTCGCGGCGTTATCAACAGTGTTGATCCCGGCTTTTGCCTTCAATCTGCGTTACGCTTTATTTTTACGTTTTGCCACCGGCCTTTTTCTCGCCGGCGTTTATCCGGTCGGCATGAAAATCATGGCGACGTGGACGAAAGAAGATCGCGGCCTCGGTATCGGCTTGCTCGTGGGTGCTTTGGCCGTTGGCTCGGCATCGCCGCATTTGCTGAATGTCTTTGGCGGCGTGAGCGATTGGAGGCCGGTGCTCTACGCGGCAAGTTTTTTTGCGGCATGCGGTGGGTTCATCGCGTTCTTTTTTATTGACGAAGGCCCGTATCGCACCCAAACGCCGCCGTTCAACTGGAAATTCGTTGGCGAAATTTCGCGCTCGCGAGAAATCGTGCTGGCCAATCTCGGTTATCTCGGCCACATGTGGGAATTGTATGCGATGTGGGCGTGGGTGCCGCTTTTTCTGCTGGCAAGTTTTAAGGCCGTTGGTATCGCGCCCCAATGGGCGAGTCTCGCGGCCTTTGCCGTCATTGCGGTGGGCGGTATTGGCAGCTTAATCGCCGGGAAACTTGCCGATCAATTTGGCCGCACGCTGTTGAGCATCGTTTCTTTGGCGATCAGCGGCACCTGTGCGCTCATCGTTGGATTGTTATTCGGCGGGAATCCTATCGCGCTCGTGACGATTTGCCTGATTTGGGGTTTTGCTGTTGTCGCTGATTCGGCGCAATTTTCCGCGTGCATCACCGAGTTGAGCCCGCGCGAGTATATCGGCACGGCGCTCACACTGCAAACGAGTTTGGGATTTCTGCTGACGCTGTTGACGATTCGCTTGATTCCAACGCTCGAACGCTTGGTCGGCTGGAAATGGGCGTTTGCTTTTCTCGCGCTCGGCCCGCTGGTTGGAATCTGGGCGATGCTGACGCTGCGGCGCTCGCCGGCAGCAGCACGTTTGGCCGGTGGGAAAGGATAATTTTTCAAAACACTTTGTAACAGAAAAAAGCACAATGACAAGAGTTGTTCGATTGAGAAACAGATTTCTTAACCACTAAGACACGAAGGCACGAAAAAAATAAAAGGTCGTGCCACCAAGCTTTTCCCTGGCCCGCCTATGGCTTTGGCAGGGCGGGCTTGGTGCCTTTGTCTCCTGGTGGTGATTTAAAAAATAGACGGATTCAAATGCTGCCCGAGAAAGTCCCAATGCAATTTGTCTGAAAGCCGGCGTAACCCTCTTAAAGGTTAGAATAATGCCTGTCAGTGCAGAATTTCAAAATTATGTTCTCGAACAACTTTCCGGCGTTGGGGCGGTTTTGCCCAAGAAAATGTTCGGCGGTGTCGGTTTGTATCAGCGCAAAATTTTTTTCGGCATTCTGTTCAACAATAATTTGTATCTCAAGGTGGATGATTCAAATCGGCAGGATTACGAAAAGGAAGGGATGCCGCCATTCCAGCCTTTTGCGGGCCGGCCCATGACGATGCAATATTATGAAGTCCCGGCAGAAGTTTTGGAGGACAAAAAGCAACTCCAAATTTGGGCGCAGAAAGCCATCGCCGTGGCGGCGCGAACGGGTAAAAGCAAAAAACGGTAAAAGCGCAGAGAATTTATAGGCGAGTTATCGGCATTACGGCAAAACTTCCTGCAACAGCCGCAAGGCATTTCCTCCCATGATCAATGCAATCTCTTCTTCTGAAAACCCTTCTGCTAACAAGGCTTCGGTGAGTTGAATGATATGCGCCGCGTCGAACGGCGTTTTAACAGCGCCATCGAAATCCGAGCCGAGGCCGACATGTTCGACGCCGGCAAGATTGGCGGCGTAGCGAATCGATTTGGCAATCGCCCGGGCATCCGTGCCACAAACCGCCGTGTCCCAAAAGCCGATGCCGATGACGCCGCCGGTTTGGGCAATTCTTTTGATTTGATCGTCACTGAGATTACGCGTGTTGTCGCACGTGCCTTTGACACCGGTGTGGGAAACCACGAGCGGGCGGGTGGCCAGCGCGAGAACATCGTCAATTGTTTGCGGTGACGCGTGCGCGAGGTCGATGATTATTTTTTTCTCTTCTATCTTTTTGACCCAATCGCGTCCCAGCGCGGTGAGGCCGCCTTTTTCCAAGCCGTGCGCCGAGCCGCCGATTTCGGTATCAAAAAAATGCGTCGGCGCCATCATGCGAAATCCGGCGTCGTAGAGTTCATCGAGGTTTTCTAATTTGCCCTCTAACACTTGCGCGCCTTCACTACCGAGAAAACCGGCGGCGAGATTCGGATTCTCCCGGCGGCGCGCGAGATAATTTTGCAAGTCCTCTTTCGTTTTAATCAAAACCAGCTTGCCGGCGGAATGCGCTGCAAACTCATGCAGCTTTTGGGCCTGGTACAGCGCACGTTGCTTCAAACTGCCCCACGTGGCGAACGGCCAGCGCTGCGCCACGGCCAACAGCGTGATCATGTCTTTAGAAGCGCTGTTGCGCTCAATGTTGAGGCCGAGCGGAACTTTGCTGACGACGGTAAATGCTTGTAGCGCCATATTACCTTCGATTAGGCGCGGAAGATCCACTTCGCCGCGGCTGTTGCGCGCCAGCAAATCGCGATTCCACAACAAGGCATCGCAGTGCAAATCGACAATAAAAAGTTTTTGATGCAACGCCAGCGCCCGGCCGGACGGCGTTGAATAGGAGGTCGCAAGAACTTGGTTGGCGCGTTGGTCAATCTGTGAGGGCAGAACCGCGAAGAATAGGATGCTGAGCAGAGCAAGGAAAAGCGCGAGGTAAGTGAAAAACTTTTTCATGGCTCAAGACGGCAGGAGGTAGGGGTAAAATAAAAACCCCGATCGATTGGGATCGGGGTTGCAATTTTGCCGACGCGAGTTAAGCGCGTTTGACATTTTTGGCTTGCAAGCCTTTGGGCCCTTTTTCGACCTCGAATTGCACGCGGTCGCCTTCGTCCAAAGATTTGTAGCCTTCGCCAATGATGGCTTTGA
>CAYUVM010000359.1:0-5288 GCA_964447935.1 uncultured Cytophagia bacterium
GCGGCATTTTTTGCGTGCGAAGATATTTGTTGTAGTCCATTAGTGTGCAATCTCCGTGATCTTCTCAAAAATTTGTTGCGGTCGAATCGGCTCGCCATCGACACGACTGATTGAAATAACTTGGGCTTTGCCTCGGACGGCATGTTCTACTTCGTGCGCGATCTGCCCCAAATTCATTTCCGGAACAATGATATGCGAAACTTGAGCAGCCACTTGGCGGATTTCATGTTCTGGAAACGGCCACAGGGTAACGGGGCGGAACATGCCCACCGGAATTTTTTCTTCGTGGGCCATCAACATGGCACGACGCGCCGAACGCGCGGTCGAGCCATAGGCGAGCACGGCAATCCGGGCACTATCGAGGTGTTCGGATGAACATTGAATAATTTCGTCGCGATGACTTTCAATCTTACGATGCAACCGGCGAATCAACGCGTCAATTTTTTTCGGCTCGGTGGTGGTGAAGCCGTATTCATCGTGCGTTAAGCCCGTGACATGGCACCGATAACCTGTGCCCATCGCGGCCATTGGTGGAACGTCCGTGGCGGTTTCAGCATACGGCATGTACTGCGCCGGCTCGACGGTCGGTTGAACACGATTGAAAATTTCGACGCTGGCGAGATCGGGCATGACGACTTTTTCGGTCACGTGCCCAACGATTTCGTCCAGCAACAATCTCACCGGCACGCGAAATTTCTCCGAGAGATTGATGGCGCGAATCGTTTGCATGAAGGTTTCGCCCACGGAAGACGGCGCGATCGCAATAATTGGATGATCACCATGCGTGCCCCAGCGCGCTTGCATGACATCGCCCTGGGACGGCAGCGTGGGCAATCCCGTCGAGGGGCCGCCGCGTTGCACATTGACGATCAGACACGGCACTTCCGTCATCGACGCATAACCGATATTTTCCTGCTTCAATGAAAATCCCGGGCCGCTCGTCGCCGTCATGGCTTTCACCCCCGCGAGCGACGCGCCGATCACCGCGGCCATCGAAGCAATCTCATCTTCCATTTGGATAAATTTGCCCCCAACTTTCGGCAGCCGGGCTGACATCAACTCGGCAATTTCCGAAGATGGGGTAATTGGATAACCAGCATAAAAACGTACGCCGGCGAGCAGCGCGGCTTCAACGCAAGCCTCATTCCCTGACATCATGCGGGAGCGTGGGTTTGATTTGTTCATTAAGCCATCCTATCTCACGGTTAGAGCAAAATCCGGACAACGCATTTCGCACAACATGCAACGATTGCACGCTTGCAGATCAACGATGACCGGCAAGTTGTCTTTCATAATAAAAACGTGTTTGGGGCAATACTCCGCACAAATGGCACAGCCCTTACACCAGGTTTCAATAATCATAATTTCCGGCAAGGTGGCCGGTCGCGCCGGGCGTACCGCCGTTTTCAAATTGCCGGATGCTGGAGAATCAGTCATTACTATCCTTTCTTGTCTTTCAGCCCTGGCCGAGATGATGCAAAGAGTTTTACATAAACCATTTATTCTGCGCATGCACGGCATCGCCGAACTGGCGCATAAATTCCAAATCGACTTCACTGAGGCGGCCGCGGCGAACTTCTTCCAGATTGGCCTCGAATTGTTTTAGGTTGCTGGGCGCCATTAAGCAGACATCGACGTTCGGGTTCGACAGCACAAAGCGATAGCACATGCCGGTCGTGGGAATGCGCCCATCTTTGGGCCAGCCACGCGTTGAGCGTAGCAGATACGTCCAGCGCGTCGCGGTGTAGCTGATCACCCCCGGATGATATCGCGACAAGTTGGGAAAAACTTCCTGTTCGGCGCCTCGATGTGCAGCGTTGTAGCGTATCATCAGCGCATCGAGGTCGCCCTGCGCCGCCAGCTCGCCTAAAAATTTCCGCTGATGGCACGACAAACCGATGCCGCGCACTTTGCCTTCTTCACGAAAACGCTGGTATTCCTCGCGAACGCGCCGATCAAAATGCTGCGGGCGCGTCACGCCGAGCAAAAGAAATAGATCGAGGTAATCCGTGTTGAGTTGGCGCAGCCGTTTTTCCAGCGTGCGGCGGAGGTTGAGATGCCCCCACATTAAATTATATGCACCAGTCGCGATGACAATGTCTTCGCGCCGGCTTTTGATGGCCTCGCGCAAAACTTGGATCATCTGGCTATCAAAGCCATAGCAGAAGAAAAAATTGATGCCCTCGTCCAAGGCTTTGTAAATGGTCTTCTTGCCGGGACGATAGGAAGCCGACAACCCCAGCCGGAATACTTTCAATCCGGTGGTGCCGAGGGTGGTATGTAAAAAATCTGTATTCATGCTTTTTCTCGTGGCTGATTCGCTTTAGGCCGAAACCGCATCTCGCGTGCTGGGTAGAAGCGAAATTATGCCGTCAAGGATCACTGGCTTCTCTTTGGCCGCAATATAAGCTGTTTCCAAAACATAAATGATTTCGCGCACACGCTGATAATGAAAAAATTCTTGAATCATGCGCTTGCCCAAAAACGAATTAACCAAAACAAAAACGACCACGCTTAATGAAATCAGAAAGTCAAAAGGGAAATCGTGCATCAGCGGGCCGCCAATGAACATGCTCAACGCGATGAAAAGAATGCCAATGCTGCCAAAAAGCAACAGCGTTTTGGTAATGTACCAGAGCGAAGACATTAAGCGGACCTGAGCCTCGTTCTTAATCAGCGTTCCGCATTTCTCCGGAAAGTAAAACTCGAGGCGAATTTTCAGCATGTTGATAAAAGTCTTGGTCCGTTTCAAATGCGTTGCCTGATCTTTGCCTTCCCACGGAATCATTGCGGCTAAATGCGTCAATTCCCGCTTGTTTAAATACTCCCGCAGATACCGATACGGAAATTGCACATCTTCCTTGCCGCTTTCATCTTTCTGCACCACCCAACCTTTGCGTTCGTCCTCGTCAAATTTTTTGCTGGATTGTTCATAGCTGATGTGATCGGGGGCTTTGGGATCGCGGCGAAAAAACAACGTGCCGATGACATACGAGGCCACGAGCAGCAAAATACTCAATTCAACCGTCAAAACTGTGCTCAATTCACGAATCTGTTTAAAAAGCTCCAATGGCGGTGTTGCATTGCTGGAAATAAGTATCTGCAGTTCAGACATAAAAAGCCAGATCGGCCATCCGAGCGCGAAAAACGACAGGAAAATAAAAAGCAATCCCGGAACTAAAGCGCCGAAAAAATCAACAATGAAGCCTCTGACGTTGAGGCCGTAATATGCTCCGTCTTTCATTGTTTGTTTCCTTTTGCTTTTACGGAATGCCGACGGTAGCGGCTTCTGCATTCAATTGGGTATCGACTTCTTTGATGGCCTCGGCTACCAACATAAAATAGCGATCCAGCGGACAGTCAGCTTGCAATCGCAGCGCGCAAAAATCGCCGTCGGAATGTTTGCAAATAGCGCAAACTCGCTCGCGTAACAATTTGACGTAGTCCTCGATGAGCCAACTATCGACCGCTTCGACAACATCAACCACTTTGGGAAGGAAAATTTCCACCGGACAGGTTCTGCCCTTGGGAAGGCCGCAACGCACAAATTCATTGCCTAACATTACGGCATCCAAACAGACCGTGCAAACATTGTTGCGGTTGGCATCGAGATAAGGTTGCATAGCATACCTCCTTAAGTCAGTGAAGCCCGGCTGGCGCTTGACATTTTAGTTTTGTCAAATCTTGTGGCACCAGCCGGATTTCGCGTATTACGAGTGCAACTTTTCTTTTCGTGCCAGGAGTTCTGCTTTCGACTCGCGGCGATCCGGATCATCGAGGCAGCAATCGACCGGACAAACTTTGACACATTGCGGTTCATCATAGAAACCAACGCATTCGGTGCATTTTTCGGGAACAATAAAGTAAACACTATCCGACAGGGCATTAAGTTTTTTCGTCACGCCAATCATTTCACCCTGATATTCAATCTGTTCTTTCATGGTGGTGCCATCAGCAAACGCCCATTCTTCTCCAACATTGTAAATTGCATTGTTCGGGCATTCGGGCTCACAAGCGCCGCAGTTGATGCATTCCGCGGTTATCAGCAAAGCCATTATGGCCTCCTTTCAAAATAATTTCGCTCTACGGAAAGATGCCGCGCTCTTTGTACACGGTTTCCAAACGCGAGAGCGCCACGATATAAGCAGCGGTGCGCCAATCCGTCCTAAATTTTTGCGCAGCCTCGCGCACGCGCTCGTAGGCGCTGACAATTTTTTTGTGCAGCTTACGATCTACTTCTTCGATCTCCCAAAATTCGCTGCGTTTGTTTTGGAGCCATTCGAAGTAGCTGACGATGACGCCGCCCGAGTTGCAAAGAATATCCGGCAGCACGTCGATCCCTTTCTTTTGTAGAATAAGGTCTGCTTCCGGCTCCGTCGGCCCGTTGGCGCCTTCGGCCACCAGCCGCACATTCAGCAACGGCGCGGTTACTGCGTTAATTTGATTTTCCATCGCCGCCGGAATGAAGATATCAACCTTCATGGTCATGAAAGTCTGATGGTCGATTGCTTTGGCACGCGGGTAATCGCGAACGCCGCCGTGTTCTTTGACATATTGGGCAAGCGCCTCGGGGTCGATGCCTTCCGGATGAAAAACGGTTCCGGTAACGTCCTCGACGGCCAGGAGCTTCGCCCCCTGCGGCTTCAGCAGACGCGCCGACCAGGAGCCGACGTTACCAAAACCTTGCACCATATAGGTGGCTTTGTCCAAGGCAAAGCGATGATCCTTCGCCCATTCTTCAATCATAAACACGACACCTTGTCCCGTCGCTTTCTCGCGTCCCAAGCTGCCGCCGGATTCAAGTGGCTTGCCTGTTACCACATGTGTGTAACCCTGGCGCTCGTGCGGCGGCATGGTTTGCAGGTACGTGTCCAGGATCCACGCCATGATTTGCGCATTGGTGTTGACATCCGGCGCGGGGATATCATACTCCGGGCCGATATTGCTGCCCAGCGCGAATGTAAAGCGGCGACTAATGCGCTCGAGTTCTGCCATGCTGTATTGCGACGGGTCGATCTGAATACCGCCTTTAGCGCCACCGAATGGAATGTCGGTAATCGCCGTTTTCCAAGTCATCCAAGCCGCAAGCGCCCGCACTTCATTGATTTCGACGGAGGGATGGAAACGCAACCCACCCTTGAAAGGGCCAAGCACGTTGTTGTGCTGGACGCGATAACCGGTGAACATTTCAATCCGGCCATCGTCCATCTTCACCGGAAAATTCACCAAGATTTCAATCGCCGACATCGCCAAAATATTGCTGATATACTAATCAAGAAAAAAAATCA
>CAYUVM010000360.1:0-5265 GCA_964447935.1 uncultured Cytophagia bacterium
GCGGCCATTCGCCCCACGCCCGTTGCCGTCCATAATGATGGCGACGTGCACGCCATGCTTGCCGTTCTTTTTTCGAGGTTCTGTCATGGTTGTCATAGTCAGTGTTGAGTTTGGTAAAATAAAAAACGCCATTGCAAAGCCAAGGCTTCGCACGCTGTTTTTGCAGCGCTAAATTGTTATCAGGATTCTTTTCTGCCGAGCATGCTGCCGATGACGGCCCCGATTCCAACGAATGCGGTGCTGGCGAGCGGAATGATCGGGGTGTGCAGATTGTTAACCGCGATCACCGCCGCGATGATATAGCCCGCGGTGGCACCGATGAGGGTGGAAACATGATTGCGCGCCTCGATCAACTGATAGCGGCGCGCCCAAATCATCACCATCAGAATACCGCAAATACCGCCGGTGATCGCGCCGATATACAAGCCAAGTTTTCCTAAAACATTGCCCAACATGGAGCCGAGTACGGTGAGGAGGCCGCAGATGCCGTACATCAGCAAGAAAAGCTTAATTCGATTTTGCATTATTGGTCTTGGTCAATAAACCGATTTTGCGTAAAAATGCGCCGCAGTAAACGCCGATGAATGCCGGAATAAATGTCGGAAACGCTTTGAGAAAATTCAGGCTGGCTTGGTCAAAAACGCGGCGCGTCAAAAAGACGATGTACACACAGCCGCCAATGATGGTTGCCCAACGCCAAACGCGCTCCGGTTGCATGAAACTAACCGCGGCGCCAAAAATCATCAGCAACAATCCGGTAATAAACAGATGAAATGGGCCGCCGCGCGAATCGATGTAAGCCGTAAATAAGCCCAATAAAATGGCGAGCGTAATCGTTAATAAATTTTTATAATTTTGCGAAATCATATTTTCACCTAACAAAGCCGATGCCTTTTCGGCCTAAGGACTGAGAGAAAAAAACCGGGGCAAGGAGGGCGAGCCCGGCAGCGTTCGCTCTAGTGCCCTTGTCATACCGTCCCGGGTTTGCGTTCTCCACGCGCCGCTTTCCGAAACAGCCAAGCCGATCCGACAAACAGTATAGCGAAGGCGGTATGGAGACCAAACACTGCCACCACGCCGTTGGCAAAAGCGGGCGTCCCGATGATCAACGCAATCGCAGGGACTAATATCATAGCGAATGCCGTCGCAAACAACGCGGGTGACATTCCCTGTGGCTCTAAGCGGGCGATGACGGCGCCGATGAATCCGACGAGGAGCACCCCGAAATACATTATGTTGGCGGGGTTGTCCCCAAGAATGCCGCCAACGGCAGCATTCATCCAGACGAGGAGGAACACTGCCACAAGTGCCATACCGACGGCGAATCGGTATGCTTTATTGCGCATCATTTTCTTCGCCACCAATCCATACGCGAGGCCGGCACCACCGAACAGGAGAACAAAGGCCAAAACCAAAGCGCCCGGTTTCCAATGCCAAATGGCAAGAAGCGTCAAGACGACGGGTATAAGCAGGATGAGCCCTGCCCCGATTGCAATGCGAATAATGCTTTTCATCATGATAAATGTGTTCTCTCTCATAATTCCTGCGGACGTTTCGACATACACCCAAAGCGCGTGACGAGGTGAACAAGCACAATGGCCAGGGCCGCGAGCGGCATGACCCCCGGCAGAAAGTCGCTCGACTGTTTCAGCATTGTTAAGAAACGCATTTTGCAACCTTCAGAATGGGATTCAAGCCAAACTTCTTGCAACTTAATGGCGGCCCGGCAACAAAACGCTTGATTTTGTAGCTGTCGTTGCGTATTGTTTTCATCGGCACAGATCAAATTTAAGCAAAGATTTGCCGAAAAGCGTGAGCCTTCGGTGAGAAAGTTGTGAGAAACCCAAATTCATGCAAACTAACGACGAAACTGTAATCTCCGGCTACTCTTTTGACGATATTTACGTTGATGCTCGCAATCGCCAGCTTTGGCGCCATGGCCGGCTCGTGCCGTTGAATTCGAAGTATTTTGAAGTCCTGTTGCTGATGGTGCGTCAAAGTGGACAGTTGGTCAAAAAACAGCGGCTATTTGACGAAGTTTGGGAAGGGGTGATCGTGACCGATGCCGCCTTGACGCAGTGTATAAAAGATATCCGTAAACAGCTTGGCGATGACGCCGCGAATCCGCGTTACATCAAAACCGTTCCGAAACACGGTTACATCTTTATCGGCGATGCGGTTGCCACCAACGGCGCTGCGCCGCCTCATTTTCCCGCCATCACCGCATTGTCGCCGGTTTCCAATCGGCCGTATAAGTTTTTGGATTACTACACCGAGCAAGACGCGGCACTGTTTGTCGGGCGGGAGCCGGAGATTGAAACGATGTGCTCACAAATTCTGGCGCATCGTTCTTTTATTATTCACGGTCGTTCCGGCGCCGGCAAAAGTTCGATTGTTTGCGCCGGTTTGCTGCCGCGTTTGAAAGCACAGGGCCACGCGGCATTCGTCATTCGCAGTTTTACCGATCCGCTGCAACAAATGCTCAATGCGCTCGCGCCGGCGGCAACGGTGCATCCGCCGCGTTTGGAAGAGTTGTTGCAAAATGCTGGCAGCAGCGTGATTTTCTTTTTTGATCAATTTGAAGAATTTTTTTTATTGCTTGCCGAAGAGAAACGCAAACATTTCATCGCGATGGTCGCCCGCCTCTTCGCGAATGCGAGCTTGCCGTTGCGTTTGGTTTTTGCGTTGCGCGAAGATTTGCTGGCGGAGATGAGCCAGTTTAAAGCCGCGCTGCCGGAAATTTTTCACCATGAGTATCGGCTCAAACGGTTGAGCCGTGAACAGGCGGCGCGCGCCATCACGGAGCCGGCGCTCACCGTGGGTTGCCAATATGAGGCCGCGCTGGTCAAGCGTTTGTTGGATGATCTCAGCGATCCGGACGGCGTCGATCCGCCGCAATTGCAAATTGTTTGCGATCAACTTTATGATGCGCGCAGCCAGGATCAGAAATTGACCGTTGCCGTTTATGAACGGCTGGGCACGGCGTCGAAAATTATTGCCGGATATTTAGAGCGCGTCTTGCAGCGTTTTAATCCGGCGGATCTGCATGTGGCCAAAGAAATTCTCAAGGCGCTGCTTTCACCCGACGGCCAGCGCTTGATTTTACCGAGCGCTGAGTTAAACCGGCAGCTTAAAAATTTCTCCAAGCACAATGTGATCTTAGAAGAGTTGGTGGCGGCGCGGGTGGTACGCTGCCGCAATCAAGATGGCGAAGGGTGGATCGAGTTGGCGCATGATTATTTGCTGCCGGAAATTTCACGTTGGCTAACGAGCGCCGATCGCGAGTTGCGACGGGCGCGCGCCGTGCTGGAGCGGGCTGTAGAAAATTTTCGTGCGCATCAACTGTTGCTCGACGCGGATACGCTCGAGTTGTTGCTGCCATTCGGCGAACAATTGCAACTGGCAGATGAAGAAGGCGACTTGCTGGCCAAAAGTATTTTGCATCGCGAGCGCGCACTGCCGGAATGGCTGGTTGCCGCGGCGCCGTCCTTGTCCAGTTTTATTGTTGAAGCCTCGCGCCATGAAGAAGAGAATGTACGCATGCAGGCGATCGCGGCCTGCCGATGGATTCACGATAAAGCAACGCAACAAATGCTGCAACACGTGGCGTGGTGGGACCACAGCTTGCACGTTCGGCAAGCCGCAAGCCGAGCGCTGGCCGCACGGCTTGGACAGGGGGCGGGCGCGGCGCTTTTTCACGAAGCCGCCGGCGAGAAGATTTCATGGTTGCGGCGGGTGGTGAGTTTGGCGCTCATTCGCGATTATAAAAACGAGTTGTTGCCGCTGCCACAATTTTCGTTGCCGACGCGTGCGATGATTATTCTCGCGCTGGTTTGGGTGCGTTTGCGCCGCGATTGGCCGGACGTGGTTCGCCAAGGCACGAGTGGAACATTGGGCGGAGCGATCTCTGGCGTGGTCGGCGGCGTTTTTCTTGGCGTCGCCCTCGCAGCGGTGCGCCACGTGACGGCGGTGGAAGCGATGTCGATTATTCTCGTGCTAATCAGTTTGGGTTTGCTCATTGGCGGCCTCGGCGCTTTTGGCATCAGTTTTGGCATCGTTACGGCCGCGCATATTACGTATCGCCATAGCCGCTTGTGGGCGACCATTGGAGGGGCGATTGGTGGCGCGATCATTGGTTGGAGTGCGCATCTCATCGGCGTTGATATGCTGCAAGCTTTATTTGGCCAAAGCCCGACGGGCATCACCGGCGCTTTTGAGGGCGCGGTGATCGGCGCGGGCTTATCATTCGGCGCGCTGCTGAGCGGTAGCCTGGTCAACGGCGGGCGGCACTGGCAGCGCCTGCTCGGCGGCGCGATTGGAGGAATGACGGCGGCGATTGTTTTGACCCTCATCGGCGGCAATCTTTTTAGCAGCAGCTTGGAATTGATCGCGCGCTCATTTGCCAATTCGCAGATTCGCATGGAACCGCTCGCCACTTTTTTTGGCGAAATGCACTTTGGCCGCACCACTCAAATCGCGCTGGGCGCGATGGAGGGTTTTGTTTTTGGCGGCTGCCTTGTTGGCGGCATGGAATTTTTCGCGCGCGCGACGCAGCGATGAAGTCATTTTTTGCAGGTTTCATTTTGCCGATTTGATCATCGCCACGCGCAAATTTGCATAATCAAAAATCAATTTGAACGGTTTTAAAAATTCAAGGCCGATATTTCCCGCAGAAAACGGGTCGGCACCGGGGCCGTTTTCATTGGCCATGAAAATGACGTTCGGTTGTTCAAAACGATGTCCGGCCAACTCGAACCACGGGAGACTGCCAAAAACCATTTCAAGGTCGCCCACTTTGGTTGGCGCCGTGGGGTTATTTTTTCGCAGGTCCAATTCGCGCACGGTTGGCGTGTGAAACATTACCGTTACCGCCGCGCCGAGATCGAGGCGAAACCAGCGCTGTTGATTCTCCGCAAAACTGGCGCGCACCACCGGCAATTGGTGTTGCAAACGCAAATTTTGCCAAACATTGTCACGTTGTTGATATCGACTCGGATCAAAAATCGCCACGGCATTCTCTGCCACGGCAATTTCCACGATCGCGCGACTGAAAAGATCATAACCGATGATGCCCGTCAAAGCCAGGCCGAGCGCGTCATTGAGCGGTGAGAAATCCATTTCGATCACAAGCGGGCGGTGCAATGAGAATGGCCCGACCTCAACCCGATCGAGACGGTGTACGGGGGCCGCCACGTGACCAAACATGCTGGTTAGGGGCTGTAAAAAAATAAAGTTTTCACTTTCGTGGTTTAATTGTATAGTTCC
>CAYUVM010000361.1:0-5232 GCA_964447935.1 uncultured Cytophagia bacterium
ATCGAATCACAGGTCAAGCTGCTGCGCTTGTTGCAGGAAGGCAAATATTATCCGCTCGGCGCGGACATGCCCAAACAGTCCGATGCGCGCTTAATTGCGGCGACGCATCAGGAACTGGCTGCGCTGCAAAGCACGGGACAGTTTCGCAAAGATTTGTATTATCGCTTGCAAGCCCATCATGTGCATATTCCGCCGCTGCGTGAACGACTCGAGGATATTCCATTATTAATCGAATATTATTTGGAAAAAGCCGCGCACACCCTGCACAAGAAAAAACCAACAGCGCCGCAGGAGTTGGCCCGTCTGCTGCGCACCTATTCTTTCCCCGGCAATATCCGGGAATTTCAAGGGATGATTTTCGATGCCGTGAGCCGCCACACCTCCGGCGTGCTGGCGCTCAATTCGTTTCGGAAAAAAATTTTACAAAATTCCGTCCAGCATTTGAGCGCCGCAGTCCAGGGCGATGAAGCGCGTCCAGCGCTTGACTTTCCCAATCAACTTCCAACGATCAAACAGACCGAGCAAATGCTCATTGCCGAGGCGCTGCGTCGCGCCGACGGCAACCAATCCATCGCTGCAAGTCTTTTAGGATTATCGCGCCGCGCCTTGAATAATCGTTTACGGCGTACGCCGCCCGAATAATTCTAAAAAGGGGTGCCACAAACCCGCTGCTTTTTGCTCACCCGGAAGCATTCTATTTTTGCTTGCCTTAGCTCACTCCCCGTCACAATTTAGCGCACGAAGGTGGCATCCTTTTTTTATTGAATAACCACCAATCACTCGGCATTAATCATTATTAATACTGCGTCGTTTCAGGTATGCCGGCCTTGGCAAGTCATTTGTATTGCATACAGGGAAGGATATTTAAAATCGCAAAATTCATGCAGAATAGGAGAAACGATGAAATCAATCAAATTTAAATTGGCGCTAATCGGTTTTACTTTGTTCGCGGGACAGGCTATGTTGTACGGCCAAGCGGCACAAGCCAGCGTTGCCGGCGCGCGGCAAAAAATTTTAACGGCGGCTTTGCGCGGTTACGAAGATTGCTTGAGCAAGGATATCACGGCGATTGTTGAGTCCGCGATTTTTCAATCCGTCCGCATGAAGCTTGGCGAGCCGGAGCAGAATTATAGCAAGATTATCGTGGCATTAAAACGTCTTGCCTTTGAGGCCCCGACGCCGGCGTTGCGCTACAAAGCTTATCTTGCTGCCACCATTATTACCAATCCAGAACAGTTTCTGAGTTTGGCGCAAATCGCGCAGGCGCAAACATTCACCGAAGAGACACGCGACGGTTTTTTTACGTTCATCGCGGCGGCGATCCAAAAATCGACTTTCGAAACGATGCTTGCTGCCGATAATCGATAATTTTCTCTCCCTTCCGTACAGGGATCGGGGCGCTTGCTCCATAGAGGGCAAACCATCGCCAGAACGGTGATCTTTTTAATATTTTTGCCCACCTAAGCAATTGCGTCCCGCTTCCCTGTTTTTATCATTTCGTTTAATAAGGCTCATTTATGGCGTCCACGATCTACGAAGTTGCACAAAAATCCGGCTTCAGCATTGGCACGGTGTCGCGGGTGTTAAACGGTGTGCCATTGCATACCGAAACCACGCGCGAAAAAGTTTTGCAAGCAATTGACGAGCTAAATTTTCAACCCGACGCGATGGCGCAAGGCCTCGCGCGGCGCAAAACGAACACGGTCGGCGTCGTGGTTCCTTTGTGGAGCGGCCACGCATTCACCGAAATGCTCGCCGGCATGCAACGCGGCCTCGAGCAACATCACTTTGATTTGCTGCTCTATGGCATTGATGATCCGCATCGCCAGGAAGATTTTCTACAAAAAGCTCTGCAAAAACGCCGCGTCGACGGCCTGCTGCTGGTGTCCCTAAAACTCTCCGGCGTTTTGGCAGTGGCATGCAAGCGTCAGCGCCTGCCGTTGGTTTTGGTGGATAATTTCCATCATCAATTCGATGCCGTCACCATCGACTATCACAATGGCGCGCTCTTGGCAATCCGGCATTTGCTGGGCCTCGGTTATCGGCATTATGCCATTCTTGCCGGCCATGAGGAAAACCTTGCAGCGCAAGATCGCTTGCAAGCGAGCCGGCAAGCGCTGCGCGACATGGGCGCGGATTTATCCGAACCAACGATCATCACCGGCAAGCCGAGTGCAGACAAGGCAGGCGCGGACCCCGGCGATTTTAAGCCGCAGGCTGGTTATGCTGCCATGAAAAACTTTTTGGAACGTCGTTTTCAAAATGGCGAAGCGCTCAATCTTCCCCTGGCGGTGTTTATCACCAGCAATGAGCAAATGCTCGGCGCTATCACCGCAGTGCGGGAAGCAGGCTGGCGTATCCCCGATGACATCGCGTTAATCGGTTTTGCAGATAACGAGTTGGCCGCGCATGTTGGCCTTCTCACCATGCGCCAACCCGCTGCGGCAATGGGTTATCAGGCCGTATTACAGATGATGGCGCTTTTGCGGAAACCCGATTCGGCGCCGCAGCATGTTTGTTTAAAACCCGAACTCCTCGTGCGAAAAAGCTGGGGCGCAGAAAGACGACGCTAAAATGATGCAAACAATTTTACGAATAACGATGCAAAAAATTTTGCACTACAGCGGGAAGTTTTTCAACAAACAACTCGCCATCGCTTTTGTATTAATACCGCGCGCTCGGACATCTTTTCGCCCGCGGAAGCAATCAAATGCATTTGTGTGCCATAATGAGGTTTCGTCTAATCCAAGTATTGCCCATCGCATGCATCAATCCGAACGTCTTATTTATGCTCATCAGCGCCGGCAAAAAAATGCTCTGGGTGATCGGCAAACCCTGGCATTCGGTGTGCGCTTGATTTTTTAACTGAAATTGGCGCAGCGCAGACGAGTCCTCAGCAAAAAATTAATCCGCGATAGCGGAGTGACAGAGAAGTCAGCATATAGAACGATTTAGCTTACAGCGGTTTCAAAATGCGTGAGTCGGTTTGTAGTCCTGCCCCCTTGTGGGGCATTGTAGCGAAATCGAATTTAGTGACTCAAAGGCGGCCCGCAAGGGGCCGGGACTACAACAATCCTGTCATTCAAATAGAAACCGTTATAGGGTATCTATTTGCTCCATTATCGCATGTCGAGAATTTGATAGATTAATTTTCTTCCACAAAATTAATATCTCGCCCGTAAGTTTCTTTCATGACGTAGAGCGACCAGAACGCCAGTCCAAAAACAACGCCGCCGATCAACATCGTGCCGTTGATCAGCCCAATCTGATGACGAAGGCTACTGAGAATCATCGTCATCGGTACAACCATGGCGCGGACGAAATTGGGAACGGAGGTCGCCACCGTCGCGCGGATGTTGGTGCCAAATTGCTCGGCGGCCATCGTGATGAAGACCGTCCAATATCCTTGACCGAGGCCAATCACAAATATCGTGGCGAGAAAAAAAGTGGGATTCGTTGCCCCAGTTTTGAGCAGAATAATGATAAGCGCAAACATCAGACTAAAACAGGCCCACACCACTTGCTTACGGTTCTTGATCATCTCGCTGACGAGGCCGCTCAAGGCGCTGCCGATCGCGAGGCCAATAGCTTGCCAACGCAAAGTTTCCGCGGCGGTAATTGCTCGCGTCAAATTTAACGCGGTGCCAAATTCCGGGGAGAACGTGACGATGAGGCCGGATACATACCAAATCGGCACGCCGATGGCGATGACGGCCAAATATTTCAACAGGGTTTTGGAGCGGAGAAGCAACGTAATATCGCCGCGGGTGTGCACCGTTTGTTTTTGCGCTTCAAACATTTCGGACTCGCGCAAACTGATGACGCGCCCGATCAGCACGATAATGCCCATGCCGCCACCAATGAAATAAGCCGTACGCCAGTCAAAAGCGCTGCCGACGAATGAAGCCGTGAGCGCGCCGACAAGCCCCAAAAACGAAATCACCGTGGTACCGTAGCCGCGATATTGTTTCGGCAAAATTTCGGAAACCAGCGTCACGCCGGCGCCAAATTCGCCGGCCAAGCCAATGCCGGCGATGAAACGCAAAATCGCATAACTCGTCACGTCGTTGACCAACCCGTTTGCGATATTGGCGAGCGAGTACATCGTGATCGTCGCGATCAATGCGAAGCGTCGACCGATTTTGTCGCCGATGATACCCCAGCCCACGCCGCCGATAAGCATACCGATCATTTGCAGATTGAGCAGCAAAATGCCCTTCGAAGTGACTTCATCTCCGGCAACGCCGATAGCCGTGAGACTCGCGACCCGCACGACGCCGAACAACACAATGTCGTACAAATCGACGAAGTAACCCAAGGCCGCCACAATAACTGGAATCAATAGGCTTTTTTTCTGAGGGTGTGCCATGATCTTTTCAGGGATAGGACTTAAAAAAAAAAAAAAAAGTCCGGCGTCCGTAATGATAAATGGACGCCGGACAATAGTTTTATTTGATGCCGCTCAATTAAAAGTTGAATTTCAACTCGGTCGAAATTAATCGGCCAATCGACGGGGAAGCGACGAACTCACGCACCTCGCTATCGAACACGTTGCTGACTTGTGCCGCCACCGTCAGGTTTTGATTCAAGCGGTAGCCGCCGCCGAGATCAACATTCACGAAGCCGCCCAACGGGCCTTCATTGAAATCGCGACCGACGCGCCGGCCTTCCACCACCGGATCGCCGCCGACAATCAGGCTGCGGTTAGTTTTGGCCGCGACGTTGATGCCAGAGAAGAAATCATACTCATCGACCCAGCGCAAGAAAACCGAACCAAAACTTTTTGATTGGCTGAGATTGAGCGCCAAACTGCCTTTGTGTTTCGGAGTGTTGATCGCCAAATCATTTTCATCCACTTTGCCGTTTTTGTTGCCGTCGTTTTTGAGATCGGCACGATCCAACTCGAAATCAAAGAAAGAGTAATTCACCGACAGCCTGACGTTATTACTCAAATAATATCTCGCGCCAAAAGCAAAACCGTAGGTGTTGACTTTGCCGAAATTCAAATAGGTGAGAACAACTGTGGCGCCGGTTGCCGCGTGCGTTTGGAAGCGTAGTCTCGCTGCATCGGCGCTGTGCCTCTACGCACCAACGCTGTGTGCGGCATTCGCGTCGCTGGCGATATCGCATCTGGGCATGCGCTTGACGATCGTGCTTGCGGCGCTGCAGGTCGGTTTAGTGCTTGTCCTCGTGTTCGCGCCACGCGTGAGGTGATCGGCGGGAGCCGGCGGG
>CAYUVM010000362.1:0-5219 GCA_964447935.1 uncultured Cytophagia bacterium
CCGCCGCAACCCTGTTTTTACAGCCTGAAACCACGAAGTCAGAAAGTTGAGTTAGAATCATGTTCGTGTTTAGTTTCGGCATGCTGATCTTTTTTATGCTCGGCGGCGCGTTACGCGCAGCAGGCGATGCCAAAACCCCGCTCCGGCTCGGCGTCATTATGACCGTGCTCAATCTGACCTTAAATTTCGCGCTGATCTCCGGTCTCGGCCCGATTCCAAGCTTTGGCACGCGCGGCTCCGCAATGGGCACTGCCATTGCTTCAGGGGTCGCGGCGTTGACCGGACTGTATTTATTGTTCGCAAAAAAATTGGTGGTGCAATTTTCCCGGAGCATGAGTTGGAAACCGGATTGGCAAATCATCAGTTCTCTTTTTAAATACGGCTTACCCACCGGCTTTCAAGGCATTGCAATGAATATTGGCGGTGTCATTATGCTCCGTTTCATCGGTTCATTGCAGCAGAGCGCGGCGGCGCACGCCGCGTATGCGGTCGGCTACACGCAATTGTTTTCGCTGATCACGTGGACCTCGGTCGGTTTGATGGGCGCCACCGCTGCGATGGTCGGTCAAAATCTCGGCGCGGGAAAACCGGAACGTTCTGTGCTCGCCGCGCATACGGCCTCGCGCCTCGGCCTAGCTTTGGCAACCGTGGTGAGTTTATTGTTTATGTTTATTCCGCAGCAGTTGTTGGCCATCTTTGGCATGAAGGATTCAATTGCCGTTGCTCTCGGCGTCGGGTTACTGCGTTACTTGAGTCTCTCCGGATTGTTCGTCACGGTGGCTTTGGTTTACAACGGGGCTTTACAAGGCACGGGCGATACCCGCAGCCCGCTTTTTATCACTCTATTTTCACAATTTGCGTTGCCGCTTGGGCTTTGCAGCTTCATTCAAAATCTACGCCCATTACAGCCCAGCGATGTTTGGCTGGCGATTGTTTTAGGACACGCCACTCGCGCGCTATTTTCTTTTTTACGTTTCCGGCAAGAAAAATGGCGAACTATTAAAGTGGACGTGGGAGCAATGCAAGCATGATCGTGAGGTTGTTAAATTTCTTCCACAAGAGTTTTTTATACGGATTAACCGGAAATACCAGTTGTACAAATCCCGTCGATACCTTATATTTTACAGGTTGCATTCAAAGACCAACGTTTTTAAAATTGCCCCGCAAGGAGGCAGAATAATCCCTTCACCCTGCATTCAGGACCAAATATTTAAGGAGAACCTATGCCCGAACCCAAGAAGCGCGACCCACAAGCTCCACCGAGTTTAATTCTTGAAATCAAAGATGGCAATGGCCGCGTTTGGGGCACCATTACCGCTGGTGCCAAATTATTTTCCTCCGGCTCCGTGGGATTTTATGCCAATGGCAAAATCGAAAATCCTGATTCCAACGAACGGTATCAAGTCGGCGGCAATATCATTTTAATTGGCAGCAAGCCAGAGTAAGTTAGCACGGCCGGCCAGTTTCATTCACAGCATTGAAGAAACCCACCGATGAAGCGATTTTATCGGCGGGATTCTTCAATCGACGAAGAATGTGTCTTTAAGCTTTTCCTTAACTATCGCGGATGCCAGTCAAACCCTGACCGTACGCGTAGGATTTCCCGTCAGTGCTTGAAATATCCGGCGGCAAATTTAGCTTTGCCACTCTCAATTGAAGTTTGCACTGGAACATTTTAAGCCCTCGCTCTGTTTCATCTTTATAGTTAATATGCCGGAGGTTTTTTGCCCGACTCTGCAAGCGTGCGCGAATTTTTACGTCAGACCATTCGATATATCTTTTTAATAGGCATTGGCCTATTCGGATGTGTTTATGAGCTATTAACCAATGACAACGCCCGCTGGCTGCTGCTCAGCGGCTATGGATTCGTTATCGTTGCTTCAGCTTATCGGATTTGGGCCTATACACAAGAAGTCGATGAAACCGACGAGAACGCTTAATCAGCGTGCCGCTTGCAAACCTATGTCACAGATCTATGCTGTTGTCTAAAGGAAACAAAATTCTATCAGCCGCGAGGGGGCTAATCTTTCTTTTTTGTACAACACTCACTGCCGGCGAGCGGGATGCACAATTGGCGACGAATAGTAACCGGCAAGTAACAATTTCGTATCAACTCACGGATTTCAAACTCGATACACTTCAGTTGAATGGCGCCCTCGCCTTTCGTCCCACATTTTATAAAGCGCTTGCACTCAGTGAAAGTGGCGCGCCGGAATTGCCAACGCGCGTTTTTATAATCGGCCTCCCACCCGGGGCGCAAGCCGAAGTGAGTGTCATTCCCGGAACCAGCGAAGAGTTGTCTGAAATCGAGGTTCGGCCGGCGCCCACATTAGATGAACGTGGCGGCCGGCGATATGACACCAATCCGCAGGTTTATTCGCATCATTCGTTTTATCCGACCACTCTGGCTCGTGTTGCCCCTGCGACACAATTTCGCCAGCAGACCATCGCACGGCTCGAAGTCATGCCGGTGCAATATAACCCCGTGCAAAAACGCTTGCGGCTTTATCGCCATCTGCAAATTATTGTACATTTTATCGGCGGTAGCTCACCAGTCCCGCCAGCAATTCTTGGCTCTTCTTCGCCAGCCGAAGAAGAACTTTATGCAAATCTGCTAAGCAACTACGAACAGGCCAAAACGTTTCGTATTTCTCCGCCGGCCAATCTTGCGCGCCGTGCCGGCGCGTCAATCGACGGTCCGCTCTACAAATTCCCGTTACGACAGGAGGGTATCTACAAACTCGACGGTCGCACGCTGCGCAGCGCCGGCCTCAATCTCGATGAGATCACGCCGGGCGGTATTCATCTGTACAACAACGGTGGCCGCGAATTGCCGCGCGCGATTCGGGCGTCGCGTCCGCAGGGTTTAATTGAAAACGCAATTTATGTTGCTGACGGTGGCGATGGCCGTTTCAACGACGATGATTATATTTTGTTTTACGGACGCGGCGTGGAGGGTTTCGCCTTTGATTCAACCAGCGGCATGGCAAGCCATTATTTTAACCACTTCGGTTACGACAATTATTATTGGTTAAATTTTAGCGGCAGCAATGGCAAACGCATGACGGAGCGTCCGCCGTTGCCTGCTGCCGGGTTAACGCCAACAACACGTTTTACCGATTACGTGTTTCTTGAAGAAGATTTGCAGCCGTTGTTTGAATCGGATCAACACTGGTTCGGCTGGCTATTCACCACACGCGGCGACGACAAGCGCACGTATCGCGTTCGCCTCATTGATCCGATTCCGGAAACGGCCGCGCATTTGCAGTTCGCCGTGTATGCGCAACCCAACGGCACGCAGCGTAAACTCACAGTGAGTTTTGAAAAACAGGAACTCGGCGCTTTCGAGCCTTTCGGCGGCGATAATGTAGAAATTTTTAATGCTGTCAAATTAGGCGGCCTGGTGAATGGCGACAACGAAATACTCTTCTCCTTCGAAGGCAGCGGCGATGCAGCACAATTATATCTCGATTATTTTGAAATTCGCTACGAACGTCAATTGCAGATGAACAACAATCTGTTGATCTTTACCGGCAATGCCGGCGCTGGCCCCTTTGCTTATGCGTTAAGCGGAATCGCACTGAGCGGAGCCGAGATGTGGCTTTTTGACGTTTCGGATTTTAGCAACGTCGTTCATTTAACTTCGCAAAATTGGCAAGTGAAAAATTCCCAAATAACATTTGCCGACGTTGGCGTTTCCTCCCAATCCCCGCGCCGCTACATCGCGGCTTTGCCCGCCGCCTTCAAAAGTGTTGAAGCGAGCACAATTAAAAAGGACGAACACTCCAACTGGCGCTCGCCGAATCACGGCGCCGACATGGTGGTTATCACACATGCAGATTTTCTCAGTACGAATCCCGTGACCGACAAAGATGAAGGCCCGCTGGCGCGCTTCGTAAGCTTGCGGCAAAATGCGAATATCAACGACACGCTTAAAGTCGAAGTTGTCAAAATTCAAGACGTATTCGACGAGTTTTCCGGTGGGTTATATGATCCAGTGGCGATTCGTGATTTTCTCAAATATGCTTACGAAAATTGGCCGCGGCGTCCGCTCTATGTCATGCTCGTCGGCGACGGCGATTATGATCCGAAGAATGTTATCAATAAAACCGGGAAAAATTGGATCCCGACTTATCATACCGAAGAATTCAATACCAGCGAATTTGATGTTCGCAATCGTGTCACCGACAGCAAGTTTACTTATATTGCCGGCGATGATGAAACGATGGACATGGCCATTGGGCGCATTCCGGCGCGCAGCCTGGCCGAGGTTGAAGCCTACGTCGAGAAGGTAACGCGTTATGAAACCCAACCGGCGTTTGGCGCCTGGCGCAACACGGCCGTGATGGTGGCCGACGACGAATACGCCCAGGGGGCTTTGCCGGCGTTTGGCGAGACCTACCATATTGCAGATACGGAAATGTTGATCAATTCCAACACGCCGCCATTTCTGGACATCAAAAAAATTTATTTGACGGAGTTCGCCGCGGTGCAAAGCGCGTCGATTTCCGGCATTCGTAAACCGACGGCCACCGAGACGCTGCTGCGGCTCGTCAACAACGGCGCGGTGCTGGTGAATTACGCCGGCCACGGCAATCCCGACGTGTGGGCGCACGAACGGGTGTTAAATCTGTCCTCGGATTTTGAGCGCATTCAAAACGGCGACAAACAAGCCTTGTGGGTGGCCGCCACTTGCACGTTCGGCAAATACGACATGGTGGATCGCCAAAGCTTTGCCGAGCAATTGGTGCTCGCGCCGCGGCGCGGCGCTATCGCGGCGCTGGCCACTTCGCGCGATGTCTACGGCAATCTCAATGCGTATTTAAATCAGGCGTATTACAACGCGCTCTTTGAAAATAAAAACAATATCGCTGCACGCATCGGCGCCGCGATGATGTGGGCGCGCGTGCAGACCGGCGCGATCGAGAATGATGAAAAATTTCACGTTTTGGGCGATCCGTCGCTGCGTCTCGCGATTCCGCGTTATTCGGCCACAATCACGGCGTTGCAACCGGACACGATCAAAGCGCTGGCGGTGATGACCGTGCAGGGCAAAATTCAACGCGACGGCGTGGATTGGCCAAACTTCGACGGCACCGCGCGTCTCGAGGCTTTCGATGCACAACGCGAGGTCAGTTATCAGTCACCGGGGCAATTTTCGATTAATTATGCACTGCCGGGCAACTCGCTTTTTCGCGGCGAAGTGCCGGTGAAAAACG
>CAYUVM010000363.1:0-5217 GCA_964447935.1 uncultured Cytophagia bacterium
CACCGGTGACGCATTCGACGATGCCGATCGGCCCGTCAATACTCTCCACGACATCTGCCACCGAAATTGTTGCGGGCGCCAAAGCCAAGGCATAACCGCCGTTGATGCCCTGCACGCTTTGCAACAGGCCATCCTTCGCCAATTTTTGCAATACCTTGGCCATCAACTCCACCGGAATCTTGTATTGTTCGGCAATTTCGCGGGCGCTCGAGGTTTGTCCCAAACGCTTATTCAAAATGTGCTTGAGCGCAATGATGCCATACTCAGATTTTCGTGACAGTTTTAGCATATCGTACCGGTTCTTAAATCCGACTCAATTAGTCCGATTTCAAGATACGAAAAACCTGCACCCCTGTCAAGAAATATTTCATGCTGTCCGCAAAATTTTGTTTTGCGGGTAAGGCTTGGGACAAACTCATTTTATGCCGTGGATTGATACCACAACTCAATATTGGAGATTTGAATGCGAGTGCTAAAATTATTAACCGCCATGCTCACGATGAGTTTTTTCTCTCAAGCCCAGCCACAAAGCCCGCCGCTCCCACTTCCACCTAAACATAAATTTGATGAAGGCCCGATCACGCCGGCGCCCTGCGCGGCTCCGGCCAGCCCGAGGCAAGAAAATGAACTCGCTGCAAATGATGCAGCCTCAATATTTTCACTTGCAAAAGCCATCGTCGCGCCGCTGCAGAAATGGGCCGCCCGCTACAATACGCCGATGAACGGCGATGATGCTGGTTACGAGGTTGCCGTTGATGACAGTGGCTTTGTTTATGTGGCGGGCGCGAGTCTCAACAAGGACAGCAATTACGATGCGGTTGCCATAAAATACAACAAGGATGGCAAGCAGCAATGGCTGGCACGTTACAACAGCTTGGCGAATCACAACGACGTGGCGTATGCGCTGGCGGTGGATGATTCCGGCAACATTTATATCGGCGGCTACACACTGAATGCCGATTTCAACAATGATTTCGTCACCGTCAAATATAATCGCAACGGCGTGCGCCAATGGGTGGCGCGCTACAACGGGCCGGGCAATTGGCATGACGGCATTTTTGATTTACAACTCGATCAACAGGGTAATGTTTATGTCGCCGGTTACAGCTATGCGCCAAACTCCGGCTATGATTGGGCGGTCATTAAATACAATTCCGCCGGCGTTGAACAATGGCTGGCGCGCTACAACGGCCCCGGCAACGCCGAAGATTGTCCGTATGAAATGACGCTGGATCAGAACGCCAATCTTTATCTCACCGGCTATTGCACGGGGAAGGGCAATAACTTTGATTTTCTCACAGCGAAATATAACAGCGCCGGCGTCAGGCAATGGGCTTATCGTTACAATGGACCGAGCAATAAGAATGATATTTCAAATGACATCGTTTTAGATCACGCCGGCAATGTTTGTGTAACGGGCAAGAGTCACAATCCCGACGGAAATGCGGATTATCTCACGTTAAAATTCAGCAACAGCGGCGTCCGGCAATGGATCGCCCGTTATAATCGCCCAAACAAAAGCTATGCGCGAGCGCTCGACATCGCAGTTGATAGCGAAAATAGCATTTTTGTGACGGGCCGCACGATTGGCAATCACACAGGAGATGATTGGGTCACGCTCAAGTATACGCCCACCGGTATTCGACACGGCACCGCGCATCACACCAGCCGCGGATTTCGCTCGGAAGTTCCCTGTCGAATTTTGATTGATGCTGATGATCAAATTTATGTCGCCGGCTACAGTTATATCGCCGGTTGGCCGTGCCGGGATTATCTGTTGATCAGCTACAGTCGATCATTGAGCACGTTATCGCTGATGGTTTATGAGGGCCCCTCGCATTTAAGCGACATTCCGTACGATATGGTGATGGACAAGGACAATAACATTTATATCACCGGCGCCAGCCAAAGTGCGAAAACCGATGCGGATATCGCAACGGTGAAATATGATTTGTGGCCGTTTAAAAAGGCATCGGTTGCAGAGAAAAATGATTCTGCGGCAACGCGCAATAGTGCATTGCCAACAACTTTCGCGTTGGCGCAAAATTTCCCCAACCCTTTCAATCCCAACACAACAATCAGTTTTGCGTTACCCATTATGAGTCACGTTCAATTGTCAATTTACAATCTGAATGGCAAGCTCGTCCACACGCTGGTTAATGGAGCGATGAACGCGGGTTATCACCATCTGCAATATGATGCGAGCCGCCTCGCCTCCGGCGTATATTTTTACCGCCTCGACACCGGCCTCTATTCGGCCACGCGCAAAATGATTTTACAAAAATAAATTGCCATATTTTCCATTTGGAAGTGAACGGCCAGTGGCATTATATTGTCTGCTGCTAATTTATTTGGCCGTAGCGACCATTTACTGCCTCTGTTTAAGTTTTCAAGCCTGATGGTTGGACGGTAACGTTTACCATCAGGCTTTATTTTTTATTAGCAAGTTTACCCATGTGGACACCAAATTCTGTTATCGTTCGTGATCAGCAACTCCACGGTTTTCAACCGGCGGCGTGGGTTCCCGGCGGCCACCTGCAAACCGTCGTGGGCTATTATTTTCCCGCTCCTCCCAAGCTCGAACCAACACAATTTCACACGGTAAAATTAAACGACGGCGAGGCGTTGCGGCTCTGTGAAAACCGGCCGCCAGAAAACAAACCAACCCGCGGCGTTGTCTTGTTGATGCACGGACTCGGCGGCTCGACGCAATCGCCGTACATGCAGCGCGCGGCAACTGCCTTTCAAGCGCACGGCTGGATCGTGTTGCGCATGAATCATCGCGGCTGCGGCGAAGGCCGTGGGCTGGCGCGTAAACTTTATCATTCTGGAAAAAGTGACGATGTCAGCGCCGCTTTGCAGTATGCTGCGAAATCGTATTCCGCTTTGCCGCTGGTGGCAGTGGGATTCTCCTTGAGCGGCAACGCGCTGCTGAAATTAATCGGCGAGAAAAATCACCCGATCCCCGCTAATTTGCGCAGCGCGATTGCCGTTTGCCCGCCGATCAATCTCAGTCTGTGCGCGGCGGCCCTGGCACGAAAAAGCAACTGGCTTTATGAACAGCGCTTCGTACGGATGGTTAAAACCAGCCTTCGCGAGCGCGCCGAAGATTTTCCTAATTTTCCGCGTTACGACTTTCCGTGGAATCTGACGCTACGGCAATTTGACGAAACGTACACTGCGCCGTTGAACGGTTTTGCTTCGGCAGAGGATTACTATCAAAAATGCAGCGCCGGGCAATTTCTTGCCAATATATCACATCCAACATTTTTGCTGGCCTGCGATGATGATCCCTTTATTCCATCTGAAACGTTCCGAGACTTGCCGCGCCATAATTTTTTGCAAGCGCAGATCACGCGCAGCGGCGGCCACATGGGCTTTGTGGCATCGTCAAACAATCTTTGTGCCAAGCGGCCGTGGCTCGATTCGCTGCTGTTGCAGCATGCGCAAAAATATTTGTAATCTGCGCTTATTTGCCGCTATTTCGCGAGCAAAACTGCCGGGAAAAATTTTCTTACACTTTGAAGTGCCAACCCGACACTTTAAAAGCCGGCAAGAATTTTCTTAAACGATTTATTTTCAAGCAGTCCCAAGCTGGCACGATTTTTACATTGAAATCTTTCATCAAAACCACTAAATTGTTTCATGTTCCATTAACGATGTCGAGGTGATGATGAAAATTTCAAAACTATTTCGCATGATGCCAGCCGCCGGCCTCGCGATTATTACTTCTCTTTATTGGGCGGGCTGTGAAAAATCGCCAATCCTGATTGAGCCGGCTAAGAATGACTTTCAAACCCTGATTATTAAAAAAGGCAAGAACAACCCGTTTAGCCGGGAAGCCTTCGAAGCCAAGCTCAAGGATGATGATTATTATGCGTTCATGTGGATTGGGCACAGCAAAGGCGAGCAGAACTGGCTGCCTTTGCCTGATACTTCCGGCGCCACCTGGGGTGGCACGTACAACGACGTGACCGTGCAAATGTGGAGCGTGAAAGACCGCAATAATTTTGCCTTTGCCAATCTGGGAACGGTCAATCTCGGCAAGACCACCATTCCGAATTGGAATGACAGCAGTAGTGTGTTGAAATATACGATTGGTGGCGAGCTGCGGGAGTTGACCCATTATTATCAGTTCATTGCGGATGAGGATGATCACGCGCCGTTGTTTACCGGAAATACGCCGCTTACCATCACCAACTCGCCGGATGTGCAGGACGTAGCGGTTGACTTGAATTTGCCCAACAAAAATATTGTTTTGAATGTGAGCAAAGGCAAGATCGTCGATCCCACTAAGGATTGGGTTATCGAACTGAAGCATCCTCTCGCCGCCGAGACCGAAGGGCTGGTGTTGTATGAAAGAAGCGACCGCTATATCACCAACGACTGGCAAAATCAATTTGCGGGCGTCAGCCACCTCATCATTCAAGTCGCCGAGGCCACCAATGTCCTGCGGATCCCGAGCCAGGATTTGCAGGAATTGAAACGCAATAGCAGCATCAACGTGTTCACGTTGGCACTCCACCCCGAACCGCGCGTGATCGCCAGAGTGCCGCTGAACCGCCATGATGGCAGCTTGAATGAAACCCTTACCATCGTGTCGGTTCAATGGCATTTGGTGGAATTTTCGTTTCAACAATGACAAGCGCATTTCGCCCCAATTTAGTCTGGCATTTGTTATTAACTTGCCTTCTCCTGGGCTCCTCACCACCTCACGAGGTGAAGGCGCAGGAATTGGCATGCCTCACCATCCATGCCTCGGAAGTGGAAGCCCTCGGCGGCTGGCCGTTGGATCGCAAGTGGTACGCGCTGGCGATCCAAAATCTAACCGAAGGCGGCGCCGGCAGAATTTTCATCGATATCGCCTTCCCGACGGCGGATTTGGCGCATCCGGAATCTGATGAGTTTTTCTATGCCACGCTGGCCCGCAATCCGCAAGTCTATTTATTGAATAGCACACTGAATACCACCAAGGGCGATAGCCTTGCCATTTTGGGGCAGCGTTTGCTTCCGGCCAGCCGCTTCTTTCTGCCGTTTTCAGCGGCCTTTAGCGTTGAAGACAATCGAATTTGGCTCAAGGCCAATGTGCAGCAATCGCTGCTGCGCTGGTTGCTGCCGGCGGATTTTACTCTGCAAAACATTCTCTTCGCCTTTCCTGAAACGGCCCGAACGCCCGATTTTCAATTTCTCGAGGCGTTGAATCCCCCGATCGCTTGC
>CAYUVM010000364.1:0-5217 GCA_964447935.1 uncultured Cytophagia bacterium
GCTTCAGCTACATGGAAGACGGGCCGTTGGATATGAGGATGAATCCCAATCTGTCTGGCACCGCCGCTGATTTACTCGCCACCTTGGCGCCTGAGGAATTAAAAAGAATTTTTCGTGATTATGGCGAGGAGAATTGGGCTGGGCCGATTGCCCGCGCCATCGTCCGGCAGCGCGCGCAACGCCGGCTGCAACGTACGAGTGATTTACGGCAGGTCATCGAAAATATTGTGAAAGGCCCGCAGCGGGTCAAATCACTGGCGCGCATTTTCCAGGCGTTGCGCATCGCGGTGAATGAAGAGTTGGCCGCGCTGCAGGAGTTTTTGGAAAGCGCCTTGCCGTTGTTGCGCCCCGGCGGCCGGCTGGTGGTGATCAGCTATCACTCGCTGGAAGATCGTATCGTCAAACAGTTTTTGAAATTGCACGAAAAGGGTTGTATTTGTCCGCCGGAATTTCCGATTTGTGTTTGCGGAAAGCAATCGCAATTGCGCTTGCTCACCGGCAAGCCAGTGACGCCGGACGCTCAAGAAATCAGCTTTAACCCCCGCTCGCGAAGCGCGCGACTGCGCGCCGCACAAAAAAGATGAACAAGCGAATTCCGAAAATTTCCCCGGCACCTCCTAAGGCAATGGCGTCGCCGGTTCGCAGCGCGCCAGGAGCTACTAAGCCCAAACCGGCTGCCAGCAGCGCGCACAAGCCCAAAAGAGCTTCGGCAAAACCGGCGCGAGCTTCGGCGATTTCCGATTTTAACACCGCGGCGATCAAGCGCAGCCTGGTCGTTCTGTTTCCCTTTTCGGTGTTTTTGTTTTTCGGTTTGATTTTAATTTGGGAACGCGTCAAAGTTCGTGAATTGGCGACGGCGATCTCGCGGCTGGAAACACAACGCTATCAACTGGCGGATCATAATATCAAATTGAAAAATGAAGTTGAGCAGCTCGCGGGCTATGGACGCATCTCGCGCCTCGCCACGCAGCGGCTCGGTCTCGTTGCCGTGCCGCAACAGGCGATTATCGTGGCGGAGGAATAAGCGTTTTTATTTCGCGGCATTGTGCTGAAATGAATTTTTAATAATTTTCAAATTAGATGGCGACACCGAAAACAATGAGAACATCGCTTGCCTTGCGCAAGCCCGCAGATTCAAAGTCAAAGGCCGGCAGCCGTGATTGGCGGATGCTGACGCTCGAGATTTTTTTTCTATGTTTCGGCGCCGTCATTGTTTTGCGGTTGATGTATATTCAGGTTTGGCAACGCGAAAAATATCAACATCTCGCCAAAGTGCAGCATCAAGCGACGATACCGCTGCCGGCGCAACGCGGCGCCATTTATGATCGGCATCAAAATATTCTCGCCGTCAATGAGGCCAGTGTTTCGGTGGGCGTGGAGTTGCGCCAGGTGAAAAGCCGCACGGCTTATGCCGAAAAATTGGCGCCGTTGCTGAACGAATCCGCCGCCGCGCTGCGTGAGAAAATGGATGGCGACCGTAATTTCGTCTGGCTGCGGCGCCGTATCGATCCCGAGCCAGCGCAAAAAATCAAGGCCCTAAAATTACCCGGCGTGCGCTTGGAAAAAGACTCGCGCCGCCGTTATCCGCATGATGAGAGCGCCGCCCATGTGATTGGCTTCACCGATGTTGATAATCGCGGCATTGCTGGAATCGAAATGGTCTGTGATTCTCTCTTGCGCGGCGTCGCAGGCCGCAAAGTGATTCAGCGCGATGCGATTGGCAATTCGATGCCCGAAGTGAGCACACCCGATTTGCCGCCCCTTAATGGCAAAGCGTTGCTGCTGACAATCGATTACATTATTCAAACCATCGCCCATGAAGAACTGCGTGCCGCCATTAATCAGTTTGACGCGAGCGCCGGCATTGCCATCGTGACCGATCCCAGCACGGGCGAAATATTGGCGATGGCCAACGAGCCAAGTTTTAATCCGAACTCGCCGTCGCTGTATTCGGATAACGCGCGCCGCAATCGCGCGATCACCGATCTTATTGAACCGGGCTCGACGTTTAAGCTCGTTACGTTCTCCGGGGTTTTGCAAGAGAAAAAAGTTAAACCGGAAGACGTCATCTTTTGCGAAAACGGCGTCTTCAAAGTTGCCGGCGAAACCATCCGCGATCATGAGCCACACGGCAAAATTCCAATGCGCGAAGTGGTGGCGGTTTCGAGTAACATCGGTGCCTTCAAGCTGGCAAAATTACTCGGCAAAGAAAAATTTTTTCAATACGCCCGCGATTTTGGCTTCGGCATGAGCACGGGTTTGGAGTTGGACGGTGAAGTGAACGGCATTTTGAAAAATCCGGTGGAATGGTCGGGATTCTCACTTGCCGCGATGGCGCAAGGTTATGAAGTCGCTGTGACGCCACTGCAAATGGCAATGGCTTACGGCGCGTTGGCCAATGGCGGCCTGCTGTTGAAGCCGAGAATATTATCCGGTTGGATCGAGCCGACCGGTGAAGTTCGGAAGTTTGGCGAGACCGAAGTGGTGCGCCGCGCGGTATCGAAACCGACAGCGCAGTTGCTGGCGAATTTATTGGAAGGTGTGCTCGGTGAACACGGCACGGCGAAGAATGCGGCGATTCCGCATATGCGCGTTGCAGGCAAAACCGGCACCGCGCATAAACCGTTGACCGCCGGACGCGGTTACGCCCGCAACGATTACATTGCTTCGTTTGTCGGCTTCTGGCCGGCCAATGCGCCGCGCTATCTGATTTTTGTTCTCTTGGAAAAACCGCGCACGACTTACTGGGGAGGTTACGTAGCCGCGCCCACATTCAAAAAAATGGCGCAACGCATTATCAACACGACGTCTGGAAAGGAAACCCCAAACGAGGCGGAGGAAATCACAGATATGCCAATGACGGATACGCGCATGGTGGTTGTGCCGGATGTTACCGGCCGCTCGGCTGCCATCAGCGCCGCAATTTTGGAAAAACTTGGGCTTGATGTCGAGCGTGAAGGCAAAGGTGATTTTGTCGTGGAGCAAAATCCCGCGCCCGGCGAACGCGTCGAGCCACATGCGACGATCACGCTCAATTTATTTGAAATCGAAAAATCTGCTGTTACCTCGGCAGCTAAAATGCCCAACCTTGTTGGACTGGCAGCGCGCGAGGCCTTACAAAAAATCACGCGGCTCAATCTCGACGTGACGATTCGTGGCAACGGTCGTGTCGTCCGGCAATATCCCGGCGCTGGCGCCCACGTCGCCCCGGGTATGCGCTGTGAAATTGAATGTCAAGCTACGGTGCCATCGATTCGGGCGGCGGTGGTGCATTGAAACTTGTTGTTGGTTATAGCTAATCGCAAGCAAAGAGCAGCAGGCAACCAGAAACGAGCAACCCGATGGCGCTCATTCTAACTCTCGGCGAAGTGCAACAGGCCTGTGGTCAGATTGCGCGTTTCGTTGGTGACGCGGCACGACTCCCACAGCGCCCAGCTGGAATTTCCACGGATTCGCGGCAATGTCAGACCGGTGAGATTTTTGTTGCATTACGTGGCGAGAAATTTGATGGCCATCAATTCGTTAACCAAATTTTGGCAGCCGGCGCGCTGGCCGCCGTTGTTGAAAAGAGTTGGTTTGAATCGCAAACCAGCCTCGCCGGAAATTTTATTGTTGTCGAAGATAGTTTGCAGGCGTTGCAACAAATTGGGCAAGTGCTTCGACGGCGTTGGGGAAAAACGGCGATTGCAATTACCGGCAGCAACGGCAAAACCACGACCAAAGAAATGGTCGCGAGAGTGTTGGCACAAAATAAATTCGTGCTGAAGACGGCGGGGAATTTGAACAACCATATCGGTGTGCCGCTGACTTTGGCGGATTTACAACACAGCCATGATGTGGCTGTGGTTGAAATGGGCATGAATCATTACGGCGAAATTGCGCGACTCTGCGAAATTGCCGCGCCGAACTTCGGTTTGATCACCAATGTTGGCCGCGCCCATATCGAATTTTTTAAAACGCTCGAGGGCGTTGCCCGCGCCAAAGGCGAGCTTTTCGAGTATTTGCACCGTCGCGATGGCATTGTATTTTTGAATGCCGACGATCCGAAATTAAAGACGGTTTTACCCTCTGGCACGAAAGCCATCTCGTATGGTTTGCATAACGCCGCGCAGGTGCAGGGAAAAATCGCCGGCGTAGATGAAAACGGGTGTGTCACGCTCACCTGGAAAAATGAGCGTATGACACTCGCGATTCCCGGCGTGCACAATGCCATTAATGCGCTCGCGGCTATTGCCGTCGGCGAATTTTTCGGCATTGCGCCGGAGCAGATTCGCACGGCGCTTGCCGGCACGCTGCCGGCAGCAAAACGAATGCAGGTTTTCAAACGCGGCACGGTAACAATCATCAACGATGCCTATAATGCCAATCCCGAATCGATGAGCGCCGCCTTGCAATTTTTAGCGACACTGCCGATTCCTAGCGGCGGCCATCGTCTCGCGGTTTTAGGCGACATGCTTGAACTCGGCGAAGCCGCGCCAGCCGCGCATGCAGAGATTGGCGCTCTGATAAACCAGCTCCCCATTGATGCTGTTTTTGCATACGGCCCGCACATGCTGCATCTTGTGCAGGCCATTGGGACAACGAAGTGGGCGGAACATTTTGAAAACAAAAAAGGCCTCAGCGAAGAAGTGCGCCGCTCTGTTCGCCCCGGCGATGTAATTTTGCTGAAAGGCAGCCGCAGCATGGCGATGGAAGAAGTGCTTGAACTGTTGCCCGGTGATATATCCTGATTCTCTTACTCGAATTCATACTCGTACTCCTACTCGATTTTAAATCTGAGAAAGAGTAAGAGAAAGAGTATGCGTAAGGGTAAGAGCATGGAAAAAGGAATTGACATGCTCTACTATCTGCTGTATCCGTTGCACAAATATGTCTCCGGCTTTAATCTGTTCCAGTACATTTCTTTTCGTGCCGCGTTTGCAGCGATTACGGCGTTGCTCATCAGCTTTTTTGTCGGGCCGCGAATTATTCGATTGCTGCGCGATAAACAAATCGGCCAGGAAGTACGCAAGGAAGGCCCGCAAACGCATTTAAAAAAGCAGGGCACGCCCACCATGGGCGGTTTGATTATTCTGGCGGCGACGATTGTGCCGACCTTGCTGTGGGCACAAGCGAAAATTTACGTGGCCTTGGTGCTTTTGGCAACGATCTGGATGGGGGTCGTAGGATTCATCGACGATTATTTGAAAGTCATTAAGAAATTGCCGAAAGGCCTAT
>CAYUVM010000365.1:0-5211 GCA_964447935.1 uncultured Cytophagia bacterium
CAAAGATGTGCGCGAGCAAACTGCGCTGCAATATCATGGCGAGATCGCAGAAATGCAGGCGATTCAGAGTGTGGTGGTAGCACCCTTGCTCATACAAGATCGCTTTCTGGGCGTCATCAGCCTCGATGCTACCCGCGCTCACGCCTTTACGGAGGATGACCTGGCCCTGTTGGTCACTTTTGCAAACCAAGCCGCTCTGGCGATCGACAATGCGCGTCTGCACGCGGAGGTGCGCATTTCCGAAGAAAGTTATCGGGCTTTGTATGAAGATAATCCCAGCATGTACTTCACCGTTGATCCAGATGGCATCGTGCTTTCCGTCAATCGCTATGGCGCCGAGCAACTTGGTTACACCGTCCAAGAATTAATCGGCCAGCCGGTGTTGAACGTTTTTTATGAAGACGATAAACCGGGCGTTTTGCAAAAGATGCAAGATTGTCTTCGGCAGCGGGACCGCTCCCATTATTGGGAATTTCGCAAAGTCTGCAAAAACGGCACGCTTTTGTGGGTTGGGGAAAATGTGCGCGCCGTGCGTCGGCACGATGGCAAAACGGTCGTGCTGATCGTCTGCGAAGACATCACCGATCGCAAAAAAACAGAAAAAGAAATCCGGCGATTGAACGAAGAGCTTGAACAGCGCGTTCTTGCCCGCACGAAAGAATTGCGGGAAAGTGAAGAACGGTTTCGCCAACTCGCAGAGAATATCGCCGACGTTTTCTGGCTCGATACCGGCGACTTACGCCGCACGTTGTACGTCAGCCCCGCATATGAAAAAATTTGGGGGCGTTCCTGCCAGAGTTTATTAAAAGATCCTACAACCTGGCGCAAAGCCATTCATCCGGAAGACCACGAGCCGGCCTTCGCCGCCATGAATCGCTGGGTTAAATCCGGCATGCATGACACTTATAGCTGCGAGTATCGCATTAAACGGCCAGACGGCAGCTGGCGCTGGATTTTCAATCGCGCTTTTCCCATTCGCAACGCGAGTGGCGAAGTTTATCGCATTGCCGGTATTGCGAAAGATATTACTGAGCGCAAAGCCCTGGAAGAACAGGTTCAGAAATATACCAACAAATTAAAGCTGCTCGTGGATGAACGCACCGAGCGTATTCGCGAGTTGGAAAAGCAACACATCGAGAGTGAAAAGTTAGCCGCCACCGGCCGCATGGCAGCGCGCATTGCCCACGAGATCAACAATCCTCTCGGCTTTATCCGCACGGCCTTTCGGCTCATTAGCCGTTCCATTCCGGAGCAGGACCGGCATTATCGTTACGTGCACACAATTGAAAAAGAGATCGATCGCATCGCGAAAATCGTGCACCAGATGCTCGACTTGCATCGGCCGTATCAGGAATCGCCCCAAAAGTTTCACTTCGATGAAACGCTTACCGAAATTCTCGTTTTGCTCAAGTCGGAAAGCCACGAGCGCCAGGTCAGTTTTGAATTGGAGGCGGAACGCGCCCGCGATTTGATCACACTCCCGGAAAACATGTTGCGGCAAATTATTTATAACATTGTTTTAAATGCGGTGGAAGCTTCACCGCCGGATGGCGTCATCCGTATTACCGCAGAGATCGCCGACCAACAATTGCATGTTGCGGTTGCCGATCAAGGCCCGGGGATATCGGAGGAGGTCGGTTCGCGAATCTTCGAACCGTTCTTTACCACCAAAAGCCAATCCACCACCGGCGGCATGGGCCTCGGCCTGTCCATCTGCAAAAATTTGGTTGAGGCGATGCAGGGTACCATCACCTATGAAAGCAAACCCGCGAGCGGAACGGTTTTTAAAATAGCGATAGCACTCAAAAATAATGCTGACGTTGCCAACGGAGGAAATCATGTTACGGCTCGGTAAGATTTTAATGGCGGACGACGAAAAAAATTTTCTGGAAGCCCACGCGGATTTATTGCGTGAAGAAGGATATGAATGTGATTGTGCCCCTGATGCGGAGGCCGCCAAAACGCTATTAGCGAAAGGTGAATATGACCTTTTAATTGCCGACATCAAAATGCCCGGGAACAACGAATTGGAGTTAATCGAAAGTCTGCCGGCGATTCGCGAAGGCTTGCCCGTCATTCTCGTCACCGGGTATCCGTCGCTCGACACGGCGGTCAAATCCACCCGGCTCTCCGTCGTCGGCTATTTGATGAAGCCGGTGAATATCGAGGACTTTCTGAAGCTGGTACGCGAGTCGGTGATTCGCTCGCAGACGTTTCGCCAATTTTACCGGCTACGCCACCGCATGCACGAAGTGCAGAATGAGTTGGGAAGTTTAGACGGACTCAAAAATCTTGCCCCGGCGAGCCCCTCGTTTGTCGACGTCGATGTTTTTTTACATTACACCATCAAAAATATTTTAGCCAGTGTCTTTGATTTGCGCGATCTGACGCAAGCATTGACCCATCATAAACCCAAAGAGCAGGTTTGCCAACTGCTCAACTGCCCGCGGCACGTTGAATTAACCGAAGCGATCCGTGATGGCATTTATGTTTTGGAAAAAACCAAAACTTCTTTCAAATCCAAGGAATTGGCCCTGTTGCGGGAGAGACTGGAAAGCGCGCTCAACGTCAATATGCCGTGACTACTTCTGGCATTCATCCTCGCCGAGCGATTTGCCAGGAATAAGCGGGCAAACATCGGTGTGCGGCACGCCTTGCAAACAGAAGAGCTGGCGGCGCTCAATCACTTGTGGCTGGCGGCGATCTTCAACATCCGCGAGCACGCCATATTTGCACTTCAAACATTTTGCCGGCTGCCAATCAAAACCAGTGGCGATGGTGCGCGCAACCAGGGCTTTGCTGGAATTCCATTCTGCCGCTGGCGTGGGGGCTTCGCCGCGCTCGGGCCATCCGGCATCAAGCTCATTCGAACTTGTAGCGAGCGGAGCCAAGCCCCGTTCGACGATTTCGGCCCGATGAATTTTCTCGAACACCACACGCCCTCGATTCAGCGTGAACGTGGCGCGAAATTCCAGGCGCGTCCCTGGTGTCAATTGCAAACGATCTTGAAATTCCCCGCTCACCACGGCGTAACAATCGTCATCGAGGTGATCCATGTCCACAAAAGCTTCGGAGAAAGAAATCTGAAAACCACGCAGTCGCAAGTTGTCTTGTTTGGGATAAATAATCCGTTGAAACCGGGGTTTAATCCCCGAAATCACGCCAAGAATTTGCGCCGTGCGATTTTGCTTTTGTTCCACCCACACCGCGAAATCTCGATAACGTTCGTGCCAGGTGTCATAAGCCGTTGCCGCGATTTTCAATTCGGGGACATTGCAAACTTTTTCTTCCACAAAATGCGAGCACCCGGGGCACAAACGCCCGATGTGCTTATAACCGCGAATGCAGGCCTTGCCTTTTTCAAATAATTTACAGCGCCAGCGATAATAAACGCATCCGTGCGGGAAGCAACTTTTGCGCTCCAGAATATGAAAGGCGGAGACTTTATATTCGAAATGCTCATGGCTATCGTGGCGGCAGCGAAAAATATCCATGCGCTTGAATTCGTTTTGGTAACGCAAAATAAAATTCTCCCGAAGCGTCGAGGCAATGAAAATGCGTTGCAGCCAATAAATTAAATCGGCTCACGCTGTTTTTCAATCTAAGTAATTTGACGGAAGATAAAAAGCAAAAAGTGGAGGGAGAACAATCGATAAGTCCTGGAGGAAAAAAACAGAACTCGTTTTCACTTCCCTGCTGAGAACGAGCTCCGGTGAGCATGCCCACCGAGCAAGCTTTTCTTGGAATAAAGCCCGCGCTGGTTGGGCGTCTCCTCGCATCCTTTGTGCCGTTTACGTAATGGCGTCCCTGACACGAGGGCTTCGCGGCGCCGGCAACATACTTCCCTGCATGTTGCGTTTCCGGCGAAACGTCGCCTTATTTTTATTGTGCCCGATTCGTGCAACTGTTTGGTGTTTTTCTTTCATCGCACCTGGTGTCGATGCACTTAACTTAACGCTCCGGAGGTTTAAAAGTTCCGTTTGGGGTGGTTAGTGCAGAAGAATATTTGGGGGCGGGCACAATAATGTCGGCGGGGACCGGAATAAAAATATCCGGCAAGACAATATCAGGTTTTATCGCTGGGGCCGGCCCGGGATCATCTGTTACATTGTGAAAACCTACACGCTCTGCCTTGACGGATTCCACAGGCCTCGGCGACTTCTGTGCCCCAAGTGTATCCTCTGCCGGGATACGCGCCAAACTTAAAACTGCAATCATCAAACCCAACAACAGCAGCGCCGCCATCGGCAAATTGCGTTGTATAATCTGGTCTCTCCGATTCGTGAATAAAGCCCAGGCACTTGTCTGCAACGCAGCAACGCGTAGACCAACTTCTACCTTTCTCATCGCCCAATCCTTTGAGTTAAATTTGCTCCCTTCTTCCCGAAGGCCTTTTACCAACTTCGGTTGCACCGCCGGTTCAACATGATTTTGACCGTGCTCTCCACAGAGTTGGAAAGTCAAAGTTGCGTGCGCGTTTCTGTGTGAATACTGTTTTAAATACAAAGCCCATGCCGGGATAACAAACTAATTTTTGCGCGCGCAAAATTCCCCAGCTATCTCTTTGATCTCATAAAGCGCTACGCCGGTTTTCATATTAAAAATTTCGCGATGTTCATATTTGCCCCAAAAAACAGCCCTGCCGCAAAAGTGTGACAAGATTTTAGTAAATTTCGCTAACTTTAGTCTTTACTTTTTAACACCACTTTGCCATGTGCCGCGCGGAAGTGACGGGGCAGAAAACGCTTTGCTTTCTGCTTTAATTTGTGTAGCTTATAAAAATTATTTATGCAGTTAAGCCAACTTTTTACCGGCTGCTGCCGTCTAAATATACGATCACGAGGAAAATCGTATGAAGGACACTTTGCCCACTTTGCTGAAGTTTATCGGCGCGTTGGCCGTAACCACCGCCATCTTTTTTGCGTTGTCGCCGAATGACAACTTTGATGACGCTGTCATTAACCGGTCGATGGAATTTTTAGGCTCCAAGCTTTTAGCCATGGTGCCGGAAGAGCAAAAAAACCACGTCCAACGCGAGTTTGATGATTTTAGTGAAAAGGCGCTGGACGGCAAAGTCAGCGATGAGCGCTTCAAGGACGTCGCAGTGATGATTCTCAACGCCGAAGCCGAAGGAAAAAAGTTTGACCGCTTACAAGATGATAGCCTGATCACCGCGATTCGCGAAGCGGAAAGGGCGAAAGTTGAAGCGGA
>CAYUVM010000366.1:0-5210 GCA_964447935.1 uncultured Cytophagia bacterium
GCACTTGGCAGCCGATCTTCGACGAGGCATAGAGCAACAGCTTGGCATTCGAGTTTAATTATCGTGTGGAGGAGATGGAGGCGAGATAACAATTTATCGCGGATGGATTCGCAATCGGTCGCTTTTGTAAACGCTGAAACTACCAAACAGTTTGTCCCCATGCTGAGAGAATATTTGAGAGATGACTTGAACTTTTTCGGCGCCGGTTGCATCATCCAAACGCAGCAGCAGAACACCGGCGTGCGCAGCTTTATGTTTATAAACCAACTCGCCGAAGTCTTTGTCCATGGTAATGACTAAGCGCTCTTCTCTCACGGCGATCTCTAAAATTTCATCGTCGCCCATTCGAGGATTGACATGGCGCGTGGCAAGAACGTCGTGGCCTTGCTGCGACAACCATTCTTCCGAAAGCTTGCCCACGCCGACGTCCATAACGATCTTGAGATTCATCATTAGGCCGCGGCTTTAAGATCATAAACCCGTTCTTCGGTGATCACTGCGGCCGCGTAAGCCAGCGCCGCGCGAAGATCATCAGGCTCCAACTCGGGATAATCCTGCAAAATATCATCGGTAGGAACGCCGGCGGCCAGCGCATGCAAAATTTGCTCAACACTGATGCGCAAACCACGAATCGTGGGCTTACCCAGCAATACTTTCGGATTGATGGTTATCCGGTCGTGGAGATTTTGTGAAATCATAAAGTTCTCTCACTATTTTGTTGGGAATCTTTATCGGTATCTTTTTCAATCGCCTCAAGGAGTTCGTCTTTGTCGGAACGTGTCAACGGCGCCATGCAACCCACCAAACTAAAAAGCTCCGGTCGCGTAATTTTGATATGGTGGCACTTAATAAATCTCCTTGCACTGTTTTAAAAAATATAGTAACTTTTGGGCCGACAAACAACGGCTTTTTTCAGACAATCTCGTTAATCTACAGTGCCTCGATACTGGCAAAATTCACTTCTTTCTTTCATCTCAAATCTCCATCACGATTTATGCGCCCAAAACTTCTCTTCATCATCCTGCTACTCGTTTCCTCCGTAGCGGCACAAACCATCAATCCTTCCCTCTATCAAGACCTGCGCTACCGCAACATTGGCCCATTTCGCGCGGGGCGGACAGTTGGCGCGATGGGCGTGCCGACGCAGCCGAATGTATTTTACATCGGCGTGAACAACGGCGGCGTGTGGAAGACGGATGATTATGGCCGCACGTGGAGGCCGATTTTTGATGACGCGCCAACCGGTTCGGTCGGTGATATTGCCGTCTCGCCGTCGCAGCCGGAGGTGATTTACGTCGGCACCGGCGAGGGTTTGCATCGTCCCGATCTCAGCGTCGGCGACGGCATTTTCAAATCTACCGACAGCGGCAAAACGTGGGCGCATGTTGGGCTTGCGGACGTGCAGCAAGTTGGAAGACTCATCCTGCATCCGACGAATCCCGACATCGTGTTGGTCGCTGGGCTCGGGCATCCGTACGGATCGAATGAAGAGCGCGGCGTGTTTCGCACGACGGACGGCGGTCGCACGTGGCAAAAAGTACTTTATATCAATCACAACACCGGCGCGATGCAAGTCGAGTTCGATCCCAATGATCCACAAATTATTTTTGCTGATATGTGGGAACATCGCGAAGGGCCGTGGGAGAACGCGAGTTTTTCCGGCGCCAACAGTGGCCTGTTCAAATCCACCGATGGCGGCAACACATGGCGCAAACTCACGCAAGGTTTTCCCACTGCAGCACAGGGTCTCGGTCGCATCGGCGTCGGCATTGCGCCGAGCAATTCGAAACGAATGTACGCGACCATTGACGCGAGAGAGAATGGCGGCATCTATCGCTCCGATGACGCCGGCGAGAGTTGGGCACTCGTGAGCAGCGATCGCCGCTTGTGGGGACGCGGCAGCGACTTCGCCGAAGTGCGCGTGCATCCGAAAAATCCGGATATCGTTTTCATCGGTAACATCGCTTCGTATCGCTCCAATGACGGCGGCAAAACCTGGGCGTCGATCAAAGGCGCGCCGGGCGGTGATGATTATCATCGCATTTGGATCAATCCCTTGCAGCCGGACATTATGCTCTTTGCCACCGATCAGGGCGCAACAATCACGGTCAACGGCGGCCGCACGTGGAGTTCGTGGTACAATCAACCAACGGCGCAGCTTTATCACGTGAGCACGGATAATCAGTTTCCCTATTGGGTTTATGGCGGCCAGCAGGAGAGCGGCGCCATCGGCATCGCGAGCCGCGGCCCCGGCGGGCAAATTTCGTTTCGCGATTGGATGGGCGTCGGCGCGGATGAATACGCGTACGTTGCACCCGATCCACGCGATCCGAATATCGTGTACGGCGGCCGCATTGTGCGGTTCAACAAAAAAACCGGGCAAGCGCAAAACGTCGCCCCCGAAGCGTTGCGTTCGGGCAAGTATCGCATTCTCCGCACCATGCCGCTGCTGTTTCATCCCGCTGATCCGACGATGCTTTTGTTCGCCACCAACGTTTTATGGAAAACGAACAACGGCGGCGAGCAATGGCAGATCATCAGCCCCGATCTTTCGCGCGAGCAACCCGACGTGCCGGAGAGTATCGGCGATTTCCGCACGCCGCAGCTCGCGACCATGCCGCGCCGCGGGGTGATTTATGCCGTTGCGCCTTCGCCGCGCGAGGTCAACACGATTTGGGCCGGCACCGATGACGGGCTGGTGCATGTGACTCGCGATGGCGGTGTTACGTGGAAGAACATCACGCCACCGGAGCTGCGACCGTGGGACAAAGTTTCGCAAATCGACGCTGGACATTTCGATAGTCAAACCGCGTACATTGCGATCAATGCCATTCGGCGCAGCGATATGCGGCCGCACATTTATCGCACGCACGACGGCGGCGCGACGTGGAAACGCATAGTCAATGGAATGCCCGAAATGGAGCCGGTGAATGTCGTGCGCGAAGATCATCAACAACGCGGTTTACTCTTCGCGGGCACGGAACGCGCGGTTTATTTTTCGGCAGACGACGGCGAGCATTGGCAGTCGCTGCGCCTAAATATGCCGGCCTCATCGATTCGCGATTTGGTGGTTCACGAAAACGATTTGGTGATCGGCACGCATGGCCGCTCGATTTGGATTCTCGACAATTTTGCGCCGCTGCGCGAGATGGCAAAGGCTGCAACCGCCTCGACGTATCTGTTTACACCGCCGCCAGCAACACGCGTGCGTTGGAATATGTTTTCCGATACGCCGCTACCGCCCGAAGAGCCTGCCGGAAAAAATCCGCCGGACGGCGCGATTCTCGATTACCATCTCATGCGTAATGCGAAAAACGTAATGCTTGAAATCGTGAATGATAAAAATGAAATCGTGCGGCGCTTTGCCAGCAGCGACAAAGCCGAAGAGATCGACACGACGGCGATACCGCATCCGACGTACTGGACTCGCCCGCTGCAAATTCTCTCGACCACTTCGGGACATCATCGTTTCATTTGGGATTTGCGCCACGAGCCGCCGCCGGGCAGCGAGCGCGAGTTTGCGATTGCCGCGGTTTATCGCAACACGCCGACGGGCCCGCACGGGCCGTTCGTGCCTCCCGGACGCTACACCGTACGGTTGACAGTCGATAGCGTTGTTCTTGAACGCCCACTTGAGGTCCGACTCGATCCGCGCGTCACCATCAGCGCCGCAGACTTGCAGATGCAAACGGATTATTCTCTTGCTTGCTACAGCGGTTATCTGCGATTGCAGAAAATACGCGAGTCGCTTGAGACACTTTTGCAAAATCCCGCGATCCCAAAGAATGCGAAAAAGCAGGAAGCCTTGCAAACATTGCGCGGCTCCGGTCTGCCGGGCAACCCGGATTTTTTGTATGGCAGCATCACGGCGATGGCGCCGGATAAAGAAACCATAGTCAGGTTGCAAAACAAATTTTTACACTTGCTGAATGTTTTGCAAAGTGCGGAGGTCCGGCCCACGCAGCAGGCGATTGCAGGGGTGAAAGCGTTGGAAGAAATGTTGGAGGCGCTAATCCAAAGATGGGAGGCACTCAAATAAACGGATCGAGTTTGTGCCTAAAAAATCTGATGGACAAACGGGCTGCCGGCGGTTATTCTCCGGCGCCGTGACACTTCTTGTATTTTTTGCCGCTGCCGCACGGACAGGGATCATTGCGTCCGACTTTCGGCTCGGCGCGGCGAACCGTTTCAACTTTCTGCGGCAACAGCGAGCGGCCGCCGAGCACCTCGTGCGGCGTTTTGCCTTCCAAGGCTTGGCGCGGCGTTTTCATCCATTCCTCTTGCAAAGCGCGCAGTTCATCCGGAATTTTCCCGCCTTTGACGTCTTGCACATCCGCGCCTTTTTCCTGACAGAACGCGGCAAAATCCGCCATTAACGCGCCCTGCTGCGAGCTGAGAAATTTTTTGAATTGGCGCGGATCGACGCCGGGCGGCAGCATCGACATCGCCATTTTCTCCAACTCGGCTTCATCCATCTCCGGCTCATCAGGCGCCAGGGTTTCAATTTCAACGGGCGCGCTCTCTCCAATCACTTCCGCAGTCGGGACGGGTTCGGGCTCGTGATAAACTTGCTGGCGAATGCCAGTGAGTAATTCCACCAAACGGCCGTGTGCGCTCTGCTGCTCTGCGGGCACGAGCATCGACATCATCCAATCGACTTTCTCACCGTCCTGCAAAAGTTCAAAAATTTCTTCCGGCGCAAATTTCGTGAGCTGATGCGCTTGACAATATGCGGATAATTCAGTTTTCAGTATTGCCAGATTCATTTGTTCTCAGGGTTAGCCAGTTCTTCTTCAACCGCTAAACGGATAAACGCTTTGCATCTACATCTGATACAGCATTAAATAAATAACCACCCCGGTTACCGAAACATAAAACCAGATCGGCAACGTCCAGCGGGCAATGCGTTTATGTTTGTCAAAACGTTCCTTGAGCGCGCGCGACAGGGTGACAAGCGCCAGCGGCACAATCGCCATCGCCAACACCGTGTGCGTCAATAAAATCGTGAAATAAACCGTACGAATCGTGCCTTGTCCGGTAAATGCTTTCGAGCCGGCGTGATAGTGATACGTTAAATACGAAATTAAAAATAGCGCGGAAGTGGTCAATGCCCCCAACATGAAGAAGCGGTGTGCAGCTATTTTTTTCTGCCGAACAAAAATATAGCGACAGATACAGGAGATCCAACTGTGAGTGTTCAGGGTGGCATT
>CAYUVM010000367.1:0-5210 GCA_964447935.1 uncultured Cytophagia bacterium
TTTCTTTCCGTTCCCAATGAAATTGGACGCCGATGGTGACGTCGCGCAAGGTGAAGGTTCCATCGGCGACCGGCGAGCAAATCATTTCTTTGCCGTGCGCAATGACACGGTTGTGGGCGTCATACAAGGCAAGCTGATCATTGCTATTTTCGACAGAAAATTCGCCTTGCGGGGACACATTTCCGTTAATTAAAAAAACTGCGTTGAAGGTGCCGTGGCTCTGCGCGCGGCCTTCGTAGATTCCAACGGAGATCGTAGGTTCGTGATTGAGCATTTTGTGTTCAAGTCAAAGTTCGGCAAAGTCCGATTGGCGCCGGGAGATTTGGCTCGATTAGAAAACCTGCGAGCGCCAGCCGGATTTCAGTTTATTCACGGTTGTTTCATCCCAACTCACTTCCTCGTAAATCGCTTCAATCAATTTGGCGTCAACAGTACGAAAATCCTTTTCAACCGGGGTGACGATCAAACCGCCCATATCGACTGCAGCCGGGCTGATGAGAACTTTTTCATCGCCTTCTTTAAAAAAAATATCGGGGCGATGTTTACGCCGGGGAAAAAGGATGATCCGCCATTGCGGTGCATTATATTGGCAGAGAATATTTACCCGCGGTTCATCGGCGATTTGCAGAATTACCTGCATTTTTACAAGCGTCTGCTGGAGAACATGAATCAACTTTTCAACATTAGTCCCTTCGAGCACAACAACGGCGCGCCCGATCTCCTTCAGCAAAATTACGGCAATACCGGCAATCTTTTGAACAAAATCGCGGCGTACAGGGTTGCCGGCCTCATGTTCAAGCGGAATCGCGCCAGCAGGCGCCGCTTGAAAATGCAAATGATCTGGCGCCGAAGCGCCGCATTGCGCGCCATTATAAAACACCGTAAATGCCGGGCTTAAATCTTGCGCTAATTGCAAAAACGTTTTCAGATGCGCCGCCAGGAGCTGCGGACGATGGTGTATATGCGAAATGGTGTAATGCGCAGAAAAAATCGGCATCGGATTACACAACAGCAAAAACTCATTTTGATACAGCACCCCCTGTTGTTCAGCGGGCAAATTCTCGATGCAAAGAAAACAACGGCGCTGGCGAATCGAGTGGGCATCAACTTTGGCGCCGGTGCTTACGATGCGCCTGGGATTGAATTGCAGCCAGGTGGAAAAGGTGCGACTTTGTATTTCGCGGATTTGCGCATATTGCAATGAGGCATAACCCTCCGCTGCCATCGGCCAAACGCGCCGTTGATTTTCCAAAAGCCGCGCCAACAATTCCGGCAACCGTGTTTGGTGAGAAGGCTGGTAAGACGCAAAAAGCTTGGAGGATATCGTGGTCACAGTGTGTTATTCAGCCTTTCGATCCCGTGTTTTGTGAGTAAGGCCTTTTACAAAAATGCAATTCTGCAATACTCTGCTGATTGGCTTCAATATACACAACCTCCTCGCATTTGTCAAGCGCTGGAGCAAATGCATTAAAGACATTGCCTTTTGCCGATTTTTTGCTATGTTATGACAATTAGAATTTTTCGGGGAAATGGTGTCTATTGAATATAGATTAGCCCGTGCAGTGAAAAAAATGCAACCCGCTGGCCATTGAAACTGAGACGAGGAGGTCTATGTATCACAGCGTTCCCTTTCATTGTTATCTATTATGCCGTCTGGGGCGATCTATATCTGCCCTGATTCTACTTTGCGGTTTATTGCCCTCACCATTTCTTTGGGGGCAACCATCTTTTCATGCAACGTATCGCGCCCGACTGTTGCGATTGGCGCAGACGGCGCAAGCCGCGGTGAAGAACAATCAATTTGCCGAGGCTTTTGATTTTTATCAATCGGCTTGGAATCTCGCCGACTCGGCGAAGGATTATCTCGCCGGCGCGGCATTTTTAAATTTCACCGGCGCCACCCTCGAACAAATGGGGAAATATCAGGAAGCCTTAGCATCTTTTGAAAAGGGCGTGAAAGTACTGGAGAACAAAGGCGCCAGCAGCGATGCCTTGTTGATTAAAGAAGCGTTGCGTAATTTGCAAGGCGACGCTAAAATGTATGTTGGCGGCACGGGAAGACCTATCAGTGCCGATGTTTATCGCGGTGAAATGGAAAATTTCTCGTCCTGGTTGGCGCAACCGCCGGCGCAGGCGGAACCGCAACTCGTGGTCATGTTGATGATGAACGTGGCGAATATATACTTGCTGGAAAACCAATACGATATTGCGGACACGCGGTATAAAGCGGCGTTGCGCCTGGCCCGGCGGTATAAAATTCCACGCCGCGAACAGCAAATTCTCACCAACCTGGCCTGGAGCGCCGTTAAAAGCAAACGCTACGAAGAAGCCGAGGCGCGCCTGGACTCTGTGATGGCGGCTTCTACCACCGGTGTGCCGGCTGTAGAACTGCGCCGCGCTTTTTTGGCGGTCGGCGTCAATTTACGCGAACAAAAAAAAATCCCTGCGGCCCTCGCCAAACTGGAGCACGCGCTGAAATTATACAATACGGCAGGCGACAATCTTGGCCGTGGGCGCGCCTTAACGCATTTGGCGGCGACTTATTTGCAAATAGGCGATTTTGCCAAAGCGCAAACCTATTTTCAAGAGGCATTACAAGCCAATACGGCGGTGGATAATGAGATCAACTGGCAGGCGCATGTCGGTTTAGCGCAATGCCAGCAACAGGCGGGCAATTTTTCAGAAGCATTACAGCATTACGAAGCCTACGTTGAGATCGTCCAAAAAATCGGCGAAAGTTACCGCACCGATGAGGGCAAAATCAGCATTTTTGAAGATCACGCCGCAAACTTTGCGGCTTATGTCGAGACGGCTTTGGCAAATGCGAATGGCCGCTATGAACGCGTGCGCCAGGCCATCGAGCGGCTGCGCGCCCGGACTTTGGAAAATTTGCAATGGACGCGTATGCAAGCGCCGCCGCGCCGGGCTGGAGAAGTTCCGGCGCATCTCGCGCTCTCTGGAAGTTTCACCCCAACGAATTTTGCAACTCCCAACAGTCCCGGAATAAATTCAATCGATGTTCGACAAATGGCGCCAGGAGTAATCTCTTCGGCTGATTCAAAGATGGCGTCGGGGATACATTCCATGGCGTTGCCCAGCCTGCCCGGTGACCGTGCAGAAGCGTTACCGGATTCAGCGGCGAGGGCACCAGGCCTGATTCAGCCGACATTTTTAGAATATTATATTCTTCCGAAAAAGACGACAATTCTGGTTAAAACGCCAAACGGCGAGGTGCACGGCAGCGTCGTGGAAATAGACGCAACTCAACTCACGCAACTCGTGGCGGAATACGGTCAAGCCCTCGACGTGGAAACGCCGCGCGGTTTTGAGCTGCCGCGGCAAATCATTCCAAGCGCGGCAAAGCCAAAGACCGCGGCGCGCGCCGAAGCCGTGGTGTCGCAACAATTATATCAATTGTTGATTGCGCCGATTAAACAATATTTGCCGGAAGATGCGAAACAAACGGTGGTGATCGCCCCGCATCAAGCGTTGTGGGCATTGCCGTTTGCGGCGTTGCGCGATGCGCACAACAACTATTTTAATGATCAACACGTGTTGACCTACGCCGTGTCGGAATCAAATTGGGAATTATTGGCGCGCCAACCGCGACCGGCCGATCACAAAAATTTGCGCGCCTGGGTTGTCGGCAACCCGCGCATGCCAGCCGCAGCCGAAGCCTGCGGATTGCGCTTTGCTTTGCAAGCCTTGCCGGGCGCGCAGCAAGAGGCCGAAGCGATTGCGCAACTGCTCGGGTCGAAACGCGCCGAGCTTTTTACCGGTGTCGCGGCAGATCAATTGCGCCTCGAAGCGTGGCATCCGGATTTTACCGTTTTACATTTTGCGACTCATGGTTTTGCCTGTGTCGATGATCCTTTAAGTTCGTTTATCGTTCTTTCTGAAATCGAATCGGCGGCAATGCAATTGGACACGGCGCAGGCGAAAATCATCTTGCGTCACGACCGTCGCCGGCCAATTACATTGCAAGCGTTTAAAAGCATGGCGGGTTATAATCCCATTCCGCCGGCGTATCCCGGAATTTTAAAAGCAAGAACGATTATGGATCCGCAGCGGTTTCAGTTACGCGCCGATTTGGTGACACTCAGCGCTTGTCAAACCGGTTTGGGCCAATTGCTCAACGAAGGCATGATCGGCTTCAGCCGCGCGTTTTTAGCCGCCGGTGCGCGTTCGCTGGCGGTGAGTTTGTGGCGCGTTGATGACCAGGCTACCAAGGATTTGATGGTCGCCTTTTATAAAGAATATCTGCGGCACGGCAACAAAGGCCTGGCTCTGCAGCAGGCAATGCAACAAGCGCGACGAAAATACCCCGCCCCGAAATACTGGGCAGCGTTTACGCTGTTTGGCATGGCGGAATAAAAAAGCATTTTTTACCAAACCGCCGAGCGGCACAGTTGCTGAAGTATCACAAAGAAATCGGAGTAAAATATGACAACGGGAAGACGGTTTTTTGTGGGAATGCTGTTGCCTTTTTTTTCCATCGCGTGTTCCAAACGCCAGGAAACCCCGTCCGTTCGCACCATTCCATTGACGCGCACAATACGTATTCCGGCGCAAATTATGACAAGCGACACTGCACTGGCGCCCTGGCGGCTGAATGCCGGATTGTTGACCACAACAGGCGGCGGTGAGGATGAATTACCGCAAGGTCCGGAGAGTTTTGAAGTTTTGCCTGACGGCGGATTTGTCATTGCCGATCCCTTGCAGCGTCGCGTTGTATTCTACGACAGTTTGGGAAATTACGTTACCGTATGGCCAATCGGCTTGGCGGTGAATAGCATTACGTTGCGCGAAGGCGGCGAATTTGCCGTGCGCCAGGCCAATTCCGGCGATTATTTTTTTATTGACCAACGCGGCCAGGTTTTGCCGCAAAGCGCGCAACCCCGACGACGCGGCGGCAATACAGCCCCGGCAGAAGCGCGCTTGCTCGAACGGAATCGCGGCCGCATTGGTGAGCCTCGCGCACGGGGCGCCACGGGCGGCGGCATCGAGATTGCATTTGACAGCGACACCACGCAAATGGTGTCGCTGCAAAATCTTGGCACGGATGCACAGGGCAACGTTTACGCCGTGCTCGAAATCACCCAGGGCAATAGCGCCGCTATTGATCTGCGCAAAATCGTGCGAAAGTATTCCGCGGCGGGAAGGTTGATTGCAGAAATTCTCGACCTCCCCCTCGAAGCGGAAATCGCGCC
>CAYUVM010000368.1:0-5189 GCA_964447935.1 uncultured Cytophagia bacterium
AACTATACAATTAAACCACGAAAGTGAAAACTTTATTTTTTTACAGCCCCTAAAGCGAAACATAACATTGCAATCTGGCTAAAGATAAAAATTTTCTTCACCAATTTTTTGCGCAATTGAATTTTCACTGTTAACATAGTTTGCCCTTTTAAGTTTGGCTTTAGACATTGAACCTGGAATTTCGGAACTTTACGTTTTATCAATTTGTCGCAACTCCACTATCCCGCCATATTTCAGATGTGGACAACTGCTGGCAATTTTCACGGCTTCATCATAATCCCGCGCCTGGATCAAAAAATAGCCGCCGAGATGATTGCTATCCTCGCGGGGGGCGAACGGTCGCGTTTCGAGTTCATCATTGACGCGACGCAACAGGCGTCCATCATAACGGAGTTTGGCGCCGGCGCGTAAGCGATTGGTTTGCGCGATTGTCTGCGCCCACTTGCCATATTCAATCACTTTATCGGTTTCGTGCTCATCAACGCTTCCGGACTCGTGTAACAGCATGATGAAAGTTTCCAAGCCGGGGTCAGCTCGAGAGACGCGGCTTTGCCACTTTCCCAAACTAAAACCGAGCGCCACCAAAGCGATGGCGGCAAAAGCACCAGCCAAGCGCGGCATTGAAAAAATTTGCCGTGACGGCGTCATACGTATAAATCCTTTGGATTTCAGTGCGCTGATAATTCTGCTTTCAAGCCCCGGCGAGGGCTGGCGCTGGCGTGCCAGTGCCACGAATTTTTCATGCTCTGCTGCGCTCAAGTCGTCATCATTGTTATTGAAATTCATTTATGGTCTCCGCATAGTATTGCCGGCGGCGTACGCGTGCAACGAATCACGCACCGCCCGGCGTGCGTGCGAAAGCTGGCTTTTGGAAGTGCCGGCCTCGATTTCCAACAACCGTCCAATTTCTTCATGTGTGTAGCCCTCAATATCGTGAAGCACCAAAACCTGGCGGTAGCCGTTGGGCAAAGCGGCAATTGCCTGCTCGAGGTCAATGCGTTCAAAATCTTCTGTCGCGACAACTTCTGTTGCCAACTCATCAGCGATGATCGTATGCTGTTCTTTTTTGCGCGTGCGATAGAATTCACGGGCGCGATTGATCAGAATGCCCGATAACCACGTCCGGATGCTGGATTCCCAGCGAAATTCGGCGAGGGCTTCAACGGCACGCAGCCACGTGTCCTGCACGATCTCCTCCGCTTCATGCACATTCCAGCCGGCCAGCCGCAACGCCAGTTGATAAAGCGTCGGGGTGTGCCGCTGATACAGCACACGAAACGAAGACTCGTCGCGACAGGACAAAAAATTGCTTACGAGACGGCGATCCTTCAATTGCGCCAGATACTCGGTGATGATTTGCATAACTATAGATGAGTGACCAAGACCCCAGCAAGGGTTGCATTGGATTTTAAAAATTTTTCAGCATCCAATTAACACAAAAAGCAATTGCGGTCCACCCCAAATAAAACAGCCCACAGAAAAACTCCGTGAGCTGTTCTAAATTCGTGAGCGCCCAATCTTTTTGTAGCTCGCGCGTTGGGAAATAAGCCGCAAAAAAACTGTCAGAAAATTGAATTGCAGAAGCAGCAAACAGTTACGTTGAGGGTCTGAAATAAATCATCCCGGCAAAAGCATCAACCCGATTTCTTCACCCCATTTTCTGCTTCCAGCACAATATCGAACACTGCAAACTCTACCATTTTGCCGTTGACTTCACGACGCTCCACGGGAACGGCGAGTGAGGCATGAAACATCGGATCCGCCTCTTGCCGCGGGTCGCCATGAAAAAACATTTCGCTGACGAGGCGCTTGTAATTCGGTGCCTGCGCAATGAAATGAATATGAGCTGAGCGCCACATGTTCGGATTCGGCTGATAGGCCACCGGATGTATCGTCTCAAATTCGTAATGTCCATCTTCTGCGGTGAGCAGACGCGCGCGGTTTTTGAAATCATCGTTGCCGGCGGAATAATTCCCGTTGATATCAACCTGCCAGACATCGAGCACCACGCCGGACAGCGGCCGCTTTGTGTCGAAGCCCCAGAGCCGGCCGGAAACAATAAGCACATTTCCCGGCTCGAACGGCGGACAAACTTTGGCGCGAAACGGCGCGCCGCTTCGATAAAACGGCCCGAGCGGATTGGTTTTGGTCACGGTCAAATCGCCGCGCGCCGCAACCACCACTGCCGGTGGCGGCCCCATTTCAATGAGAATTTTTTCTGCTTCGCTCGCATCCGGGCTGGTCGGTGTCGGCGTGGCATCCGCGCGGAGCATCCAGCCCGCAACGCCAGTCGCCGCGAGACCGCGGCCGGTTTGTTGGAGAAATTTACGCCGGGATAATTCGCTCATAGCTGCTCCTTAAAATGTGAAGTCCGGCCGGCGCTCAACGATTTTCCAATATAACACATCGCAGCGCGCCAATTGGACTTTGTTCTTCGCACTCAATCACATTTCACGCGTTTCATCGGAAAATCAATGCGTTTTAATTTGCCTTTGCTCGTCCCCTCAATTGCCGCGGCCAGTGAACCGTCTTTTTCAAGCCGATAAATAATCCGTTGCGGAAAGTCATGTTGTGGATTTTCAAACACAGCCTCTTGATTACTATATTGGATAAGTTTGAAAGAAGCTTCCGCCTGGCCCGAGGGTTTCGCGATATAAAATAGATCACCCTCCTGCTCACGAATCTGCACAAATTCATATTCCACGGTCTTGCCATTCCTCACCGTGCGACTCATGCCGAGCATCGTTTGCCCCGAGGGTTTCATCCATTGCTCCAGATATTCACGCCCGCCGCTGCTGCCGTCCCACCCTCCCGCCAGCCACGCCAAGTCGGCAATCGTGGTTTTCTTTTCTTGGGCAAGCGTAATTCCAAAAAAGAATAAAACCGTGCCAATAACTAAATAATGTTTTGCAAACATGATCAACCTCCGAGTTTGATTTAAAGTGTTGTCAGGGTTTGATCATTAAATATACAAAACCTTACACAATTGTATTGTAAAAAACCGACATGCGAAATAGTCCCTGACGGACCGATTGCTTATTCCTTTGCGCCGTATTCGAATTCTTAATTTTCAGCGGCTGGTCAATGAGATATTACTATTCGATTTTTGCGTGTAAAGTGCTCAGCCATTTGATGATCCTCGCGAAAATAGGCCACCGGATTTTGTCCGGAAAAAGTTTTAAAGTCGTGAATGAAATGAGCTTGGTCGTAATAGCCGCATTCCGTCGCGATAAAACTCCAGCCGAGGTTGTGGTTTTGTGTCACTGCTTTGAAAACCTTTTGAAAACGCAACAGCCGGGAGAAAAATTTGGGGGTGAGGCCGACCTGCGTTTGAAACTGGCGTTCGAGTTGGCGCGCGCTGACGCCGGCGATTTGCTGTAACCGCTCAATCGGAATCATCCCGTCTTTTTGAATCATCAAAGCCACGGCGGCGCGAACGGTTCGTGCGGTTTCATAACGCGAATCGAGCCGTGCGAGAAAAACGGTTTCAACAATTCTTAACCGCTCACGCAACGAACGTGCCGTTTCAATCTTTTCCATTAGCTCGCGTCCGAGCCGATTCGCAACATTTTCAAAATTGATAATTTGATCCGTAAGCTCGTTGAGAGGAAGCTGCAAAAAAGGATAGGCGCCGCCGGGGTGAAAACGAATACCGAACAGCTTGACCCGACCAGTTGGCGCGATCATGGCGAAACGCTGCATCTGTCCGGCAAGAAGCGTTGCTGGTTGCATCTCAATTTTATTGTTGCCGTGATAACGTTTGAAAGGATCGGCGAGATTAAAAATCAATTCAATGCAGCCGTCCGGCATAATGGCTTCAGGTGAAATTGCGGCGGGCTGGGATGAACCTTCCAGCGTCCAGAAGCACTCGAGGTATTTGGCAAGTCGAGGATGCGGTTGAATAGCGCGATAATGCATGCGTTTTGCGTTCAAACGTGACAGTTTGTTGTCGGCAAATATTGACAAAACTTTTAGAAAACATAAGAAGGACGGTTTTGTTGTTTTTATGTTCAATCATTACCGGCAGACTTTGCCAACTCATCCAACAGTTGCTGCAGCTTTCCTTCCGACAACCAACGTCCTCGCACCATGACGCCGGCACGTTGCGAAACATTAGCGACATCGGCCAATGGATTGGCCGTCACCAGAATCATGTCCGCGCGTTTGCCGATTTCAATCGTTCCAAAGGCTTCGGCATTCGCAACAAAACGGCTGATAAAATCGCCCGCATTTTTCGTTCCGGCCCGGAGCACTTGATCGGGCGTCAATCCGGCCTTCACATAAGCTTGCAAATCCTCATGAATGGTAAAACCGGGGAACATGCCGATTATGTCCGGTGACGGTGAATCCGTGCCGAGCAAAAGCGGTACATTGGCGTCTTGTAAGGCTTTGGTCAACTTTTGCAGAAACGCCAGTTGGCGATCAAGATTGCCAGCGCGCCCAGCATAACGAGTAGAATTACGCCAACCATTCAACCAAGTAGGATGCAAATATTTTATTTCCGGTCGCGCCAGCACGGTTTGCCGGAACGCCGAAGTTTGATTGCCCCATTGCAAATTAATCGTTGCGTACGTCGAAAGATTCGCCGTCACCAATGCGCCGGCGTTTTGGGTGATCGCGGCTGCCGCCGAAATTCTTGACTCCTCCAATGAATTATTAAAATAAGTGTAAAGGTATTCTTCGGCATGCGCGATCATGGCCTGGCCGGATTGCAAAATGCCTTGCAAACCCGGCGCGCGCACGCCGTGGCCGATCACGGCAATCCCTTGCTGTTTTGCTTCATTCATCAGCGCGGCAAAGACCTCGGCGCTGATGCTGTTATAAACTTTGATAAAATCCCAGCCACGACTCTTGATGTCACGCACATCTGTTTGCGCCTCTGCCGGTGTACGCACAATCCAGCCGCGGTCGCCCTCGCCGTCGACAAAAGCGCTGGCAAATATCGTTGGTCCCAACAACTCGCCGCGTTTGACTTGTTCACGGAACTGCAAGATCGTTGAAGGACTGCCCATATTCAAAACCGTTGTCACACCATTAGCGACATACGGCAACAAATCTTCGGCGTAATTAATATGGGTGTGCATATCGGCCAGACCCGGCATGATATATTTTCCCGCGCCGTCGATGCGATAAGCGCCGTCCGGAATGGCACTTTGTGCTGACGGCCCGATCATCCCGATTTTTCCATC
>CAYUVM010000369.1:0-5177 GCA_964447935.1 uncultured Cytophagia bacterium
TTTTCTTTTTTCAATGGATCACCGGCCGCGGCGTCAATCGGTTCAAGATGTTCATACTGCGGAGGTTGGTCCGGAATGCGGAGGATTTGAAAGAAAAATATATGCACCTGAACCTGTTGACGTATCCGGATTTCAAAATTGCCAATGATCCGCGCATCACGCGCGTTGGACGTTTTCTGCGCAAAACCAGCCTGGATGAATTGCCGCAAATTTTAAACGTGCTCACCGGCGATATGGCGCTGGTCGGCCCGCGCCCGACTTCATTTAAAGCCTCAACATATAATTTATGGCATACGGCGCGCTTGCAATTGAAACCGGGCTTGACCGGCTTGTGGCAGGTTTGCGGACGCAATGAACTGGATTTCGATGAACGCGTCCGGCTGGATATTTCTTACCTCCGCAATCAATGCATGTGGCTGGATTTTCAGATCATGCTCCGCACCATCGGCGCGGTTTTCACCGGGCGTGGAGCAAATTGAAATGCAGACGTTTTCAATTTCCTGGTTTGCTTTCTGGATTTCCGTCGCGATGATCGTTTACTCTTATGTGGGCTTCATTTTGCTCACCATAGTCGTCGCGCGTCTGCGAAACCGCCGCGTGCAGCAAAAACCGATTACGCCCAAAGTGAGTTTGATCATTCCGGTATGGAATGAAGAACGCGCGATTGCCGAACGCCTCGACAATGCTTTGGCGCTCGACTATCCTGCGGAGCAACTTGAAATTGTTGTCGCCTCGGATGGCTCGGATGACCGGACCCACGCCATTGTCACGGATTATGCAAAGCACGGCGTGCGCCTGCTGCCTTTTCCGCGGCGCGGAAAAATTTATGCGATTAAAGACGCGGTCAACTTAGTTAATGGCGAGATTCTCGTTTTCTCAGACGCCAACTCGATGTACAAAAGCGATGCACTGCGCATGTTGGTGCGCAATTTTGCAGATCCGCAAGTTGGCGGCGTTTGCGGCAATCAGGTTTATTTGAAGGCAAAAAAAGCCGACGCGACCAGCGAGGGCGAGGGCATGTACTGGTCGTTTGATAAATGGTTGAAGACGCTCGAAAGTTTAACCGGCAGCATCGTTTCGGCGCACGGCGCGATTTACGCGATTCGCCGCAGCTTGTATGAGCCGCCGGCCAGTGCCGCCGTGACCGATGATTTTGCGATCTCGACGGCGGTTATCGCGCAGGGCCAGCGTCTCGTTTTTGAAAGTGAAGCCATTGCGTATGAAGAGCCGACAGCCTCGGCGGCGCTGGAATTTGGCCGCAAAGTGCGAATCATGACGCGCGGTTTACGCGGCGTATTGCTGCGCCAGCGGTTGCTCAATCCGTTTCGCTACGGTTTTTACTCGGTGGTTTTGTTCTCGCATAAAGTGTTGCGCCGGCTCGTGCCGGTTTTTTTGCTGATTCTCCTGGGGGCCAGTTGGCTGTTGAGCCGCACCCATATTTTTTATCTGAGCGCGGCCGTGGCGCAAACGCTGTTTTATCTGTTGGCCGGCGCCGGGTATTGGTTGCGCGGCCATCGCTGGGGCCGGCTGAAATTTTTGTATATTCCATTTTTTTATTGTCTGGCCAATGCCGCCGCGTTGATTGCGGTCACGCGGATCTTGCGCGGCCAGCGCATCGAATTCTGGCAGCCGCAGCGGCACGGCACCGTAGCGCAGCCGGTGAATCAAAAAGCCTAATGCGTCAACAGCCAATTCTAAAGAGGTCATTTACGGATGTCTAAACCTAACGGCGCCTATGCACCGGCGCACAATCATGTTGATTACGATATTCATGGGCTCGTCGGCATTCGTCTGCTTAATCCCGCCACGGGTGATGAAGAGGCGGTTTCCCGGCAGCTCGGGCCGTTGAAGAAAGCCTTGAACCGCGAACCCGATATTGTGGTTCGTTTTGTCGAGCATATTCCCATCATTGGATTGCGGCATTTGACGCTGAATGAAAATGGTTTCACCGACGATAGTTTTTTTATTTTGCGCAGCAGCAAAAAGGCCGCGCGGGTGAAAATTGCTTTCGAGCAAGTCGGCAGCAAACAATGTGAAATTATTTGCGAGACCGGCGTGCGCGCCGTGCCGTTATTGCTGGCACTGGTGAATTTGACGATGTTGCGCAAAGATTGTGTGGCGTTGCACGCGTCCGGCTTTGTTTATCAAGACACCGGCATCGTGGTAACCGGTTGGGCGAAAGGCGGCAAAACCGAAACGCTGTTATCCTTTGCTGCACATGGCGGTCGTTACGTTGGCGATGAATGGATTTTGCTCAGTGGCGACGGCCAAAAGATGTACGGCATCCCAGAAGTAATTCGCTTGTGGGATTGGCATATCGAGAATCTGCCGCATGTGCGTCGCGAGGTTAAGCGCGAAAATCTCATGATGTTCAAGGCGATTCACGGGTTGGACAGTTTTCAACAGAATTTGAACGGCCCGTTCGGTAAAATGCTGCCCATCAAACTTTTGCGTGAAGGCATGCCGCGTATCAAGCGCCAGCTCAACGTTCGCGTCGAGCCGGAGGTGGTGTTTGGCGACAGCTTTGGCCCGTTTTCGGCGCGTCCGGACAAAATATTTTTTGCCTTGAGCCACGCCGACGCGACGACCACGGTTGAGCTTATGTCACCGGCGGCGATTGCGAAGCACATGATCTCCTCGATTCGCTTCGAGCAGATTCCGTTCATGCAACATTACCTGGCGTTCAAATTTGCTTTTCCTGAACGCGCCAATGAATTTCTCGACAACGTGCACGAGTTACAATACGAAATTCTGCATCGCGCGCTATCGGGTAAAGAAGCGTATACTGTGCGCCATCCGTACCCGGTATCGTTTCAGGATTTGTATGAGAAGATGAAACCGTACTGCGAGTCCGTAATGACGCCTTCAGGCGTACCGGCTTGACGAAAAGCCAATAGGTTCGTAGTAACGCCAAGCGCGCCGGTTTGATGAAAAGCTAACCCCGGAAGGGGTTATTACAAGCGGGCTACGGCAAACATTTTTACTGCATTAAAAAAAAATTACTCGTAAATTAGATAGAACATGCAAGCACTTATTTTAGCCGGCGGCCTCGGCACGCGACTCCGCCCAGTGGTGAATGACAAACCGAAACCCATGGCTGATATTGCCGGTAAGCCGTTCATCGAATATCAGATCAAGCTGTTACAACGCGACGGCGTGCAGCACGTGATTTTTTGCGTCGGGTATCTTTACGAGCAAATTCAAAATCATTTTGGCGACGGCAAAGCGTGGGGCATGAAATTCGATTATTCCATCGAAGCCGAGCTATTGGGTACCGCTGGCGCTTTGAAGTTGGCGCAGAAATTTATTCGCGGGCCGTTTTTTGTTTTGAATGGCGATACTTATCTCGATGTCGACTTGCGGGATTTGGGTAAGTTCCATCAACAGCGGACGGAGCGGCGCGGCGGCCTCGGCACCATGGCGTTGACGGAAATTCAGGACGCCAAAGAATACGGCTCGGTGACCATCGGCGCTGCCGATGAAATTCTTAGTTTCAATGAAAAATTTGCGAGCGCCGCGCCGGCGCAATTAATCAACGCCGGCATTTACATGCTCGAGCCAACCGTGCTGGACTTCATCGCGCCGGCCAAAAAAGTTTCGCTGGAAAAAGAAACATTTCCGGCGTTGTTAAATCAAGGTCACCGGCTGTTTGGGTATGCGACCGACGGCTATTTTGTCGATATCGGCACCCCGGCCGGTTATCAGGGATTCCAGAATTTTATCTCAGGGAAGGGATAAGTTATGATTATTCGCAGCAAAGCGCCTTTGCGCATCAGCTTCTCCGGCGGTGGAACGGAAGTTTCACCTTATAAAGACGAGTATGGCGGCGTGGTGTTGAGCGCCACCATTGAAAAATATGCCTATGGTTCTTTGCGCTTGCGCGACGATCGCAATGTCACGGTGAAGTCACTCGACTACGACATCGTGGCGAAATATAATCTTGATGAAGAAATGAATTATGACGGCGAATTGGATTTGGTGAAAGCCGTTATTAAAAATAAAAATTTGAACAAAGGCTACGAACGGGGATTCGATTTTTTTATTCACAGCGATGCGCCGCCAGGCTCCGGCCTCGGTTCATCATCAACGATGGTCGTGGCGCTGATCGGCTTGCTCAAGCATTTGCAACGCCTGCCGCTGACCAATTATGAAATTGCCAATCTTGCGTATCACGTCGAACGTGAAGATTTGGGCATTAAAGGCGGTATGCAGGATCAATATGCGGCGGCCTTTGGTGGATTCAATTTTATTGAATTCGGCCGCGGCCCCGGCCTCTCCAATGTCGTGGTGAATCCGTTGCGCATCGACACCGATGTCATCAATGAATTGGAGTATCGTTTGCTTTTGTGCTACACTGGCCGCACGCGATTGTCGGCTAATATTATTTCCACGCAGGTCGAGGCCTACACGAAAAAAGAGACCGACGTGTTGAGCGCGATGGACGAGCTGAAAAAGATCACCATCGAAATGAAAAACGCACTGCTGCAAAAACGTGTGGATGATTTCGGCCGTCTCCTGCATGAAGCGTGGGATAACAAAAAGAGAATGGCGAAGCAGATCACCAATGCGGCCATTGACAAACTTTACGAGAGTGCCCGGCAGCACGGCGCCCTCGGCGGCAAAATTCTTGGCGCCGGCGGCGGCGGTTATCTGCTGCTCTATTGCGAGTTCGATAAAAAGCATGTTGTCGCCGAAGAATTGGAAAAATTAGGCGGCCAAGTGGTTGAGTTCACTTTTGATCATCACGGCCTGCAAACGTGGGACGTGCGCGGATAGATTTTTTACGCAGAGTGTCGTTCTGCCAACCCCAATTCACCTTGAGTTTTCATGGCCCATCGTTGTGTTTTTCTCGATCGTGACGGCACGATCAATGAAGAAGTCAATTACCTCAGTCATCCGGATCAACTGCGTTTAATCGCCGGCGCGGTCGAGGCGATTAAACTGCTGAACCAAAACGGTTACAAAGTTGTCGTGGTCACGAATCAGGCCGGCGTCGCGCGCGGTTATTTTACCGAGCAAGCGGTGCGTGAAGTGCATGAGGTTTTAGAAAAAATGCTGGAGGCGCACGGCGCCGCCGTGGATGCGATTTAGAAATGCCCGCACCAACCGGCGGCGGGCATCGGCGATTAACGGCAAGAATGCAACTGCCTCAAGCCCAAGCCCCGCAAGCTGCAAAA
>CAYUVM010000370.1:0-5157 GCA_964447935.1 uncultured Cytophagia bacterium
CGCGCCGGCCGGTTTGAGGCGGCTTCCGGCGGCACGTTGTTTCTCGACGAAATCGGCAATCTGTCGTTGCCGCTGCAGGCCAAATTGTTGACGGCTTTGCAAAACCAGCAGGTCACACGGCTGGGTTCCAACAAAGCGCGCTCCATCGATATTCGGTTGATTTGCGCCACGAATATTCCGATTTACGAAATGGTGACCCACAAAGAATTCCGGCAGGACTTGCTGTACCGCATTAACACCGTGGAAATTCACTTGCCGCCGCTGCGCGAACGCGTCGAAGACGTTTCCTTGCTGGTCGAGCATTTCCTCGCGACGTATGCAAAGAAATATCAGAAAACCGCCAAGCGTTTAAGCCCGGCAACGTTGAAAAAATTAGAAAAATATGCCTGGCCGGGAAATGTGCGCGAGCTGCAACATGCGGTTGAACGCGCCATGATCATGAGCGACGCGCCGGTTTTGCAGCCGGCCGATTTTTTTCTGACCTCGCCGGAAGCGAAAGAAGACGGCCTGATTTTTGAGGATTATAATTTGGAGGACGTTGAAAAAGTGGTGATTCAAAAAGCGCTGAGCAAGCACGGCGGCAACATCAGCCATGCGGCAAAAGAGCTGGGCTTGACGCGCGCCGCGCTGTATCGGCGCCTCGAAAAATATGGTCTATAAAAATTTTCGGCTGCATTGCGTTATTCGCGTCATTCTGCTCGGCGCGACGATTTATCTTTTTTTTTACTTGCTGTTGCAAACGGCGTTGTATGCCACCATCGTCATCGTCGCCAGCGTCATTGTTTATCAGATTTATGCGCTGATTCATTTTGTCGAAAAAACCAACCGCGATCTCACCCGTTTTCTCGAAGCCATCAAGCATACCGATTTTTCGCAAACGTTTTCCGGCACTGGCCTCGGCTCCTCCTTTGAGCCGTTGAAAAAAGTGTTCAACGAAGTCATCGAACAGTTTCGCCGCGCGCGTTCGGAGAAGGAAGAACATTTCCGCTATTTGCAAACCGTGGTGCAGCATGTCGGCATTGGGCTGATCGCTTTTACCCAGGACGGTGAAGTTGGTTTGATCAACACCGCAGCAAAGCGGCTGCTGCGGGTGGCGCATCTCAAAAATATCAAAACGCTGGAATCTTTGAGCAAAAAACTGGTGACGACTTTATTGGAAATGGAGTCCGGCGGCAAAGCTTTGATAAAAATTGACGACAAAACCGAATTTCTGCACCTGGCCGTTTATGCCACCGAGTTTAAATTGCGCGAACAGCAGTTTACGCTGGTGTCCATTCAAAATATTCAAAGCGAGTTGGAAGAAAAGGAAATGGAGGCGTGGCAAAATTTGATTCGCGTGCTCACCCACGAAATCATGAACTCGGTCACGCCGATTTCTTCGCTGGCCTCGACCGTGAATGAACTATTGGAGAAACCCAAATCGCGCAGCGAAATCACCCCCGAGTACATCAGTGACATGCGCGGCGCCGTGCTGACCATCCAGAAACGCAGCGAGGGGCTGTTGCACTTTGTCGATGCGTATCGCAGCCTCACCCGCATTCCGCGCCCCAATTTTAAAATTTTTCATGTGACCGAATTGTTTAGCGGCGTCGAGCAACTGTTGCGCGCTTCCTTTAAAGAAAAAACTATCGGGCTTAACGTCCACATTGCGCCGGAGAGCCTGGAGTTGACCGCTGATCCGGAAATGATCGAGCAAGTTTTGATCAATCTGTTGCTGAATGCGATTCAAGCCCTGCACGGCAAGTCTGACGCCAAAATCGAATTGACCTCACGGCTGGACGAACGCGGACGCGTCATTATTCAAGTGGCCGACAATGGCCCCGGCATCATTCCCGAAGTGTTGGACAAAATTTTCATTCCGTTTTTTACCACCAAACCCGAAGGCTCCGGCATCGGCCTCAGCCTCTCCCGCCAAATCATGCGTTTGCATCGCGGCACCATCACCGCCCGCTCCGAACCGAATGTCGCGACAATATTTACGCTGCGGTTTTGAGTAGCAGTTGGTCATTTAGTTCTACTTAGTCATATTTAAAATTGTACCCACGAAACATACGAAAAACGCAAAAAGCTTTTTTAGTGTCTTTCGCGTGTTTAGTGGGCCACGCAAAGTAATCTGACTAAGTAGAAATAGACTTGTCATTCTCGTGCGTTTTTGGCGAGAATCCAGCTTATAAAAGCGTTCGGGCATGACGATCACATGGGTAAATTCTTTAATCGATACTCCTTAAAACGCCGCGTTCGTTTTGGGAACCAGAGCATTCAACAGGGCATAATTCCAATCATTGGCCGCGCCGTTGTAAACGCCGAAGCCCGAAATAAATTCCCAATAATGCCAACTGATGCTGTTGGCCTCGGCCGTGCGCGCCACAAATTCTGTCCAGAACGCGCGTGACGTCATGTCGGCTTTGCTGTACGCGCCAAATTCACCCAAATTTAAAGGCCGCTGATTGGTCTTGCCCCATTGGACGGCGGCAGCAAATTCTTGTTGAATCGTTTGCCGCTCCGCCGCCGTGCCAATCCAGCGTGTGCCAAGCCACGCCTCGCTGCCGGGCACCCATTCCGCGCCCTGATGGGTGAATTGAAACGGATTATAATAATGAAACGCTACGATGAGATTGCGATCATTGGAAGGCAGCGCAAGCGTGTTCAGCAAGCCAATGTAATACCAATTTGTCGGCCCGACGATGATGATTCGGCCTGGATTGGTCTGGCGAATGGTCGCGATGGCCTCTTGCAAATACTGATTCCACAGATCGCCGGTGAGCAACGCATTCGGCTCATTGAGCAGCTCAAAAAAAAGATCGCCGGAATGATTTTGATAATGAGAGGCAAGCTGCTGCCAGATCGCGAGAAACCTCGCCTTGTGCGTTGCGGGGTTGAGCATAATCTCTTCATAATGATGAATGTTGATGACCACCGCCAATTTTCTCGTCAACGCTTGATCGATAGCCCAATCGATGCGCTGCAGAAAGCTATTGTTGAGGGTATATGGCACGTTTGCCGCCGCATGTGCCGACCAGCGAATGGGAATTCGTACTGAAGTAAAGCCGGCGTTTTTGATCAAATCAAAATATTCGCTTTTGAGGGTGACACCCCACTCGCCTTCATTTGGCGCCTCCAGCGCGTTGCCCAAATTCATGCCGCGGCCCAATTTGGCATTTTGCGCGAAAGCGTCCAGTCCGGTCGGCGAGTTTTCATCTTTGGGCGCCACGGGGTTTTGGGAACAACCAGCCGCGAGCAGGACAATAGCCGTCCAGGGGATTATGTATCTGCAGCGAGTTTTCATAGTGAGCATATTAAATTTCACACCAAAAAATTTTTAGTTGAACACAAGGCTTGATCCGATTATCGTAAACTGCATTATATTGAATCCTAAGCAAAGATGCAAGCCTTTTGCTGTGTCCAGAGTTTTGGGTTCTGTCACCATCTTGGTATAACCTTACTGGCCAGCCAGCAATTCAATTTTTGTTTGGAATTCACCCTGCACTTACGTAATTTCATCCTGAAAACTATTCCGCGCATTATTGCCATTTTAAATTTTATATCCGTACCTCTTCATGTCCTCCCCCTACGCCGAAATCCATTTTGCCCTGCCTCTTTCGCGCGGTTACACGTATCGCGTGCCCGAAGGTCTTGATTCCATCGCGCAAATCGGCTGTCGCGCGCTGGTGCCGCTCGGCAAGCGCATCGCCACCGGCTTCATTGTGCGGCGCACGGACAAGATTGATTTTGCGCCGGAAAAGCTGCGTGAGGTTTTGGATGTGCTCGACGCGGCGCCGCTATTTGATGCAGCGCGGTTGAAGTTAGCGGAATGGATTGCCGGTTACTATCTCTGCAGCCTCGGCGAAGTTTTGCGCACGATGTTGCCGCCGGGTTTGGAAAAAGAGAGCCATCAATATGTACGGCTCACGCGCGAGCCGTCGGCGGAAGAGCTGGCGCGTTTGGAAAATCGCGCGCCGCGACAGGCGGAAATCGTGCGTGCATTGTTCGGCAAAGAAGGTTACAGAGTCCGTTATCTTGTCAAACACCTGCGTTACGAAGGCGTGCGCAGCAGCCTGCAAAGTTTAATGGCCACCGGGCTTGCCGAAGTGAGCCAGCAAATGCAGGATGAAAATGCTCGCGCGCAAAAAAGATTTTTTGTTCAACTTACGCCGGCGGGGAAAGAAATATTGGGAAAGGGCGAAGGGAACAAAGCAAATGGTGACGGGCGGCGGGCAACGGGCGTGAGTGAAAAAATCAATCTGAGAAAATTAACCGCCAAGCAATTGGAAGGCTTGCAACTGCTGGCCAAGCGCGGGGAGATGCTGCGGGCGTTCTTTTTGAAACGCAGCGGGCTTGGCGGGCCGTCGCTGCAATCGCTGGCGCAGCGCGGCTTGGTGCAGTTCGTTGAGCGTGAGATCGAGCGCAGTCCGTATTTTATTTCTTCCAGCCGCCCACCGGCGAAAACCGAAATTCCATTTTTTATTCTAAATGCGGAACAGGCCAATGCGGTGCAGCGGGTGACGGAAGCGATGCAGCAAAACCGGTTCGAAGTTTTTTTATTGCACGGCATCACCGGCAGCGGCAAAACGCAGGTTTATATCGACGCGATTCGCAATACGCTGGCGCAGGGCAAAGACGCGATCATGCTGGTGCCGGAGATTTCACTGACGCCGCAAGCCGTGGCGCGGTTTCAAGCGAACTTTGGCAATCTTATTGCGGTGTTGCATAGTCACATGAGCACGGGCGAGCGTTACGATGCGTGGCGGCGCGTGCATCGCGGCGAGGCGCGCGTCGTCGTTGGTGCGCGCTCGGCAGTGTTTGCGCCGGTCAAAAATCTTGGACTGATTGTCGTCGATGAGGAGCACGAAGGCAGTTACAAGCAAGATAAATCCCCGCGCTATCATGCGCGCGACGTGTCGATTGTGCGCGCGAAAATGAGTCAAGCCGCCGTGTTGCTCGGCTCGGCGACGCCGGCGATTGAATCTTACACGAATGCGCAGCGCGGCAAATATACGCTGCTCGAACTGCCGAATCGTATCGATAATGTGCCATTACCGGAGGTGCGCATTCTCGATATGATTCGCTGGCGGCAATCCGCACCGGATCACGAAGGCATTTTCTCGCGGGTTCTTTTTGAGAAAATCAACGAGAAATTGGAGAAGAAAGAGCAAATCA
>CAYUVM010000371.1:0-5154 GCA_964447935.1 uncultured Cytophagia bacterium
GTTTCTTTCTGCAATTCGGCTATCCCGGCGAAACCGAAGCCGACATCGAAAAAACATTGAAAATGGTGCGCGACTGCCGGCCCGACGACATCGGCATTTCGGTTTCTTACCCGCTGCCCGGCACGCGCTTTTATGAACGCATCAAAAACACCATGGGCGAAAAACACAACTGGGAACACAGTAACGATCTTGACCTGATGTTTCCGGGGCAATACCGCCCGGATTTTTACCGGCAATTGCATCGCGTCGTGCATCAAGAGTTTCGGCTGCATAAAGCCGCCACGCTTTTTTCCGATTTGTGGCGGCATCCGTCGCAATTTAATCTGAATAATTTACGACGCATGCTTACGGCAACAGCGCGCTTGCCGCAGTTCTATTGGGAGCGGGCACGATTGTTACGATTGAAGATTGCGAATCAGCGGCTGGCTTGAATGGAAAGTTGCCTCATGGACATTCTTTTAACCCACGGTTATTTTCTCTATGCAGACCCGAAAGAGCGGCAAGTGATGAAGCCTTATCCACCGCTCGGGTTGCTTTATCTTTCGGCCTATTTGAAACAAAAAAGCTTCACCGTGGAAATCTTCGATAGCACCTTTGCCGAAAAAAAGCAGTTTGTGAATTTGCTCGCCACGAAAAAGCCAAAAATCGTCGGCATCTATTCAAATCTGATGACCAAATTCAATGTGCTGGAAATGATTCGACAGGCCAAAGCACAGAATTGCCTCGTCGTCGTCGGCGGTCCTGATCCGCCGTATTATGCCGAAGACTATCTCAATTTCGGCACTGACGTGGTGGTCATCGGCGAAGGCGAACAAACGTTGGAAGAACTCATTCCGATTTTAGCTACGGGAAAATTTGAGCAATTAAAAAATATCACCGGTATTGCTTTTAAAGATCAAGTTGGCCAAATTCAAAAAACGCCGGCGCGCGAGCTCATGCCGAGTCTCGATATGTTGCCGTTTCCCGATCGTGCGGCCATTGATCTGCAAAAGTACGTTGAGACGTGGCGACAACATCACGGCATGGGTGCAATTTCGCTCATTACCAGCCGCGGCTGTCCGTATTCTTGCACGTGGTGCAGCCACTCGGTTTATGGAAAGACGCTTCGCAAGCGCAGCCCCGCGCTCGTGGCGGACGAAGTGGAAGCGATTCGCGAGAAGTATCAACCCGACATGTTGTGGTATGCCGATGACGTGTTCAATATCAATCACAAATGGCTATTCGATTATGCCGCCGAACTGAAACGACGCGAAATTAAAATTCCTTTTGAGTGCATCTGTCGCGCCGATCGCATGAACGAAGAAATTGTGGCGACATTGCGCGCCATGGGCTGTTTCCGCGTCTGGATTGGCTCGGAAAGTGGCTCGCAGCGCCTGCTCGACCAAATGAAGCGCGGCGTCAAAGCGGAGCAGGTGCAGGCGATGACGCGGATCGCGAAACGGTACGGCATCGAAACCGGCATGTTTCTCATGTGGGGGTTTGAAGATGAAAACCGCGACGACATTGCGCAAACGGTCGAGCACGTGAAAAAAGCGAATCCCGATCTCGTGTTGACTACTGTGAGTTACCCGATCAAAGGCACGGAATATTTCAATCGCATGGCGGAACAAAACACCGTCGTCGATAATTTGCCGTGGGAAAAATCGAACGACCGGCATTATAAAATCCGGCAGCGCCACTCACGTCAGTATTATGATTACGTCAATCGGTGGATGTACGGTGAGTTAAGTTTGATGCGCCTGCAGGAAAGCGGCAACTGGATGAAGCGCATGAAAGCGAAAATGAATTCACAAATTGGCAGACTGGGAATGACGCTGACTGCCCATGAGAAAGAAGCATAGCGCATAATCGTTCGTAGTGACGCCCTCAGCGTAAGACGTATGGTTTTTTCACGGGAGCAAAGATGAAATTAAAAATTTTTCTTGTCGCACTGTTTTTCATGATCGCCAATAACGTTTCCGCGCAAGGTTATGAAGTAAGCTGGCAAGAACAAAAAAGCGGACTGACCGCATCGTTTCGCGGTCTCTGCGCGGTGAATGAAAAAGTTGCGTGGGTGAGTGGAACGCACGGCAGCTATGCGCGCACGACGGACGGCGGCCAAACCTGGCTCGCCGACTCCGTTGCCGGTGCGACCCATCTCGATTTCCGCGATGTGCAGGCCTTTGATGCGAATCGCGCTTATCTCATGAGCGCTGGTTCCGGCGCGTTGTCGCGCCTTTACAAAACTTTCGACGGCGGCAAGAGTTGGCAATTGCAATATCAGAATAAAATCCCTGAAGGTTTTTTTGACGGCATGGCCTTCTGGGATGAAAACAATGGCATTGTCGTCGGCGATCCCGTCAATGGCCGTCTGATGCTTTTGCTTACCAGCGATGGCGGAAAAAACTGGCAACCGCTGCCGGCTGAAAAGTCCCCCGCGGTGAGTGAGGGTGAATACGCTTTTGCTGCCAGCGGCACTGGTATTGTTGCGTTCGGCAAAAATAAAATTCGGCTTGCCACCGGTGGTTCGGTCGCGCGGGTTTTTTCTTCAAATGATCGCGGCCAAACCTGGCGAGTCGCCGGCACCCCGATCGTCAGCGGCAACCAATCTTCTGGAATTTTTTCCCTCGCCTTTCGCGATGAAAAATACGGCGCCGTTATTGGCGGTAATTATCAAGAACCTCTCGAGGCGAAAGGAAATGTTGCGCTCACGAGTGATGGCGGGCAAACCTGGCAGTTGATTCAGAACCCGGCAAGCGTGACCTTTCAATCCTGCATTGCCTTTGTGCCCGACCGTGCGGCGCGCCTGCTGGTAGCCGTCGGCACTTCGGGTTCCTATTGTTCATCTGATGATGGTCAATCCTGGAATAAATTTAGCGATGCCGCTTATCATACATTGAGCTTCGCTAAATCATCGCGCATTGGCTGGGCCGCTGGCGGCGAGGGGAGAATTGCGAAATGTCTGATCGAGAAAAAGTCAAATTGAACTTGCCGAATTCTCTGCTCTATCGCTGGTTGGAAGTTTTGCGCTGTCCGCGCTGCCATGAACGTCTCGCAGTTGAAAAATTTTTGCCGTCGCCGGGATTGCATTGTTTGGCCTGCTCTGCCCGCTATCCGGTGAGCCAGGATATACCGGCACTGATCATTCCCGGGCGGGAGGAGATGGTTGCGGCTTTCTGCCAAAAATATGAAGCATTGCGTTTGCGGGAGGGCTGGGCGAGTACGGCGCCGCATTATTATCAAAATTTGCCTTTTCGTGATCTCACGGAACGGCATCCGCAGGAATGGCAGTTGCGAGAATCTTCATTTCGCTTTGTGCAGGAATGGATAAAGAGAAACTTCAAGTCTGCGCAGCTCCGTATTTTGGATCTTGGCGCCGGTAGCGGCTGGATGAGCCGCGAGTTGGCTGCCAATCACGACGTGTTGGCCATTGACCCGAATGCCGGTCCCCACGGGCTTGCGGCGTTATCAACGGCGCAACGGTACTTCATGGCCGTACAAGCTGAATCGGAATATTTGCCTCTTGCCGCCAACTCGTTTGACCTTGCCATCGCGAATGCCAGCCTGCATTATACCCGCAACGTTGAAACGCTTTTGGAAAAAATCAGCCGCGTGTTGCGGCCCGGCGCGAAATTGATCGTGATGGATTCGCCGGCTTATCCGACTCCAGAAGCCACGTCGGCCGCGCACGCCCGCACGCAAGCCTACTATGCGCAAATGGGCGTTCCCGAGTTGGCGGAAAATTACGGCAGTTTGACAAATTCGATTTTTTTACGACAACAAAACTTTGCGTTTACTTGTCTGCGCCGCGATTTTACAGAGAAGTTATTATTGAAAAAATGGTGGCGGGAAAAAATTGGCGGACCAGTCGCAGCGCGTTTTCCGATCTGGATTGGCGAGCGCCGGCCATTGCCGGATGAAAAGAAACCTTCGGGCCGGCGCCGCACCGGTGCCGTCATCCTGCACCAACGCAAGCTGCTGACGTATGCTTTTGCTCATGAGACCCGGCGTTACTGGCGCATTCCCGGCGGCGGCATCGAGCCGGAGGAAACGCCGGAGTTGGCCGCGCGGCGCGAACTTCGCGAAGAATTAAATTTAACGATAAAAATCCAGCAGCCCTTCGGCCCGTATTTGCGCCCCCAAAATAGTGAATGGTATTTTCTTGCCGAGACCGATCCAACGCAACTGCCGCACGATGGCGCCCCTGCTCCGGAAGGCTCCGGCACAATTCAATGGCTGCCGCTGGAAAATTTGGCGGATTATGAAATCCGGCCGTTGGCGTTAAAATGGGAATTGGTCGAATATTTTTGTAATAAAACATAATGTGCAAAACGTTAAAAAGTGCGTTTCACACATTATGTTTTACTTTTCAACTTGCCCTCATTCTCAATCGGACCAAATAGAACTCGGACCTTGGACTTTCAACCTCGGGCGTTATTTCATCAACACAACTTTTCGCGTTGCCAGCAGATCACGCGGGCTGCGGCCAATTTGGGCGCGTAATGTGATAAAATAAACGCCTGATTCCGCCGGATGGCCAGCATCATTCTGACCATTCCAAACGAGACGATGCGACCCGGCAGGCATTTCCCCGGCAAGCAATTGCCGCACTTGCCGGCCGCTCATGTCCGTCACCTGGATCGTCACCGCGCCAGCTTCCGGCAAATCGAAACGCACCGTCGTTTCGGGGTTGAAGGGGTTGGGGAAATTTTGATGCAATGCCAATTGCTGCGGCAAGCTTGCAGCGTCAGCGTCTGCAACGGCGCTTGGAATAAACGCCGTGGCCGCGAAAATGAGCGGAGTGTTGCGCAAATTGCCGTTATTGAACAAAGCTTGCAATTCCACCTGCTGCACGCCGGCGACATTGCCCAACATCCAAACCGTGCGGGCATAACCGTTGTTGTCCGTATTCACATTAACTTGCGCTTGATTGTTTGCCAGCTTGCCGCCGCCGGAAAGAATTCGAAATGTTACCGGATAATTTTTCACCGGGGCTTTGGCAGCATCGAAAATTTTTACGATCAAACTATCCGGCAGCACGGAATTGCGCGCGGCCGTCTGGTTATTGCCCTTCGCCGCCATCGCTGAGTCTGGCCACGCGGCAACGACAACAAAGTTTGCCACCAACGTTGTTGCGCCCGTCCAGGTGGCCGAAACTTTTGTGGTGTCGCCATT